>NZ_JBSFNC010000062.1:0-48605 GCF_053586895.1 Amycolatopsis sp. NPDC003731
GGAAAGCGTGCCTTGACACGGCGTGCCGGCCGCTGAGGCGGCTGCGTATCGGGTCGGCAGGGGGGTGTGGCCGGAGGGGTGCCGGGGGTGGCGGTGGCGCCTGGTGGTGGGGCCGCCGAGCGGCGGGTTGGTGGGGCGCCTGGCGGCGGGTTTGTGCGGCCGCCTGGCGGCGGCTGGTGCGTCGGGCTGGGGGCCGGTCCTGCGGCGAACCCTTCCTTTTGGTCTGGACAACTTGCGTATTGGTCCAGACAATTAGGGCCTCCCCTCGACTGGAGGACCGATGAGGCGTTCCCGACTTTCCGCCATCCTCGCCGCCTTGCTGCTTGCCCTCTCCGGGCTTCTCGCCGTCCCGGCCGAGGCCGCCAACCTTCTCGCCAACCCCGGGTTCGAAGGCGGCTCTCTCTCCGGCTGGACCTGCGCCAACGCCACCGCCGTGAGCACGCCCGTCCACTCCGGCAGCTATGCCCTCGCTGGGACCCCCGTCGGGGCCGATTACGCTCAGTGCTCGCAGACCGTTGCCGTTCAACCCAACACCAGCTACTCCGTCTCCGCCTGGGTTCGGGGGAATCCCGTCTACCTCGGTGTCACCGGCGGCCCCTCGACCTGGTCGGGCAACTCCGGCTACAACCAGCTCCAGCTCACCTTCACCACCGGTAACCAGACCTCCGCCCAGCTCTACCTCCACGGCTGGTACGGCGCCGGTACCTACTACGCCGACGACGTCGTCTTCGACGGCCCCGGTGGCAACACTCCCGGGACCCCCTCCTCACCCGGTGCGCCACAAGTCACCGGCGTCACGACCAGTTCCATCGCCCTGAGCTGGGCGGCAAGCACCGGGACCGTCAGCGGGTACCGCGTCTACGAAGGCTCCACCGCCGTCGCCACGGTCACCGGTACCAGCGCCACCGTCGGCGGACTCACCCCCTGCACCACCCACACCTACACCGTCGCCGCCTACAACAGTGCCGGTGAATCACCTCGCAGCCCCGCCGCCACCGGGAGCACCGCCGGCTGCGTCGATACCGGCCTGCCCAAGCACGCGCTCGTCGGCTACCTGCACGCCAGCTTCGCCAACGGCTCCGGCTACGTCCGGATGGCCGATGTCCCCTCGGCCTGGGACATCATCGATCTCGCCTTCGGGGAACCGACCTCCGTCACCTCCGGGGACATCCGGTTCACCCGGTGCCCCGCCGGCGAATGCCCGAACGTCGAGAGCGACGCCGACTTCATCGCCGCCATCAAGGCCAAGCAGGCCCAGGGCAAGAAGGTGCTCATCTCCATCGGCGGGCAGAACGGCCAGGTGCAGCTGACGACCACCGCCGCGCGGGACAAGTTCGTCAGCTCCGTCTCCGCCATCATCGACAAGTACGGCCTCAACGGCCTCGACGTCGACTTCGAGGGGCACTCGCTGTCGCTCAACGCCGGGGACACCGACTTCCGGAACCCGACCACGCCCGTCATCGTCAACCTGATCTCCGCGCTGAAGACGCTCAAGGCCAAGTACGGCTCCGGTTTCGTGCTCACCATGGCGCCGGAAACCTTCTTCGTGCAGGTCGGCTACCAGTTCTACGGCGGCTCGGGCGCCGGTGACGCGCGCACCGGCGCCTACCTGCCCGTCATCCACGCCCTGCGGGACTCGCTCACCGTCCTGCACGTCCAGGACTACAACTCCGGCCCCGTCATGGGGCTCGACAACCAGTACCACAACATGGGCGGCGCCGAGTTCCACATCGCCATGACCGACATGCTCAAGGCCGGCTTCACGGTGGCCAACACCGGGCAGTTCTTCCCCGGGCTGCGACCCGATCAGATCGCCATCGGGCTGCCCGCCGCCGTCAGTGCCGGCAACGGCTACACCTCGCCCGGCGATGTCCAGACGGCGGTGAACTGCCTGGTCAAGGGCAGTGGCTGTGGCTCGTACACGCTGCGCGGGGGCACCTCGCCCGCCCTGCGCGGGCTGATGACGTGGTCGATCAACTGGGACAAGTACTACGGCTGGGAGTTCCAGAACAGCCACGAACCGTTCCTGAACGCGCTTCCCTGACGCGGGCAGTGTGCCCCGCCGCCCGGGTGGGGCACACTGTCCGACGTGGTCAAGCCGGCGCAGGGCGAATCCGTGCTGAGCCGCGTCGTCCGGATCTTCGAGACCTTCGGGCCGGACACGCCCGCCCTGCGCGTCACCGACATCGCCCGGCGGGCCGGCCTGCCCGTCGCCACGGCGTCGCGGCTGGTCGAAGAGCTCGTCGGGCACGGCTGGCTGCGGCGCGATCCCGACCGGCGGGTGCGCGTCGGCCTGCGGCTGTGGGAGCTGGCCTCCCGCGCCTCACCGACCCTCGGGCTGCGCGAAGCCGCGATGCCGTTCATGGAGGACCTGCACGCCGTCGTCGGGCACCACACCCAGCTCGCCGTGCTGGAAGACCGGGAGGTGCTGTTCGTCGAGCGGCTCTCCGCGCCCGGGGCGACGCTCAACGTGACGCGGGTGGCCGGGCGGCTGCCGCTGCACGCCTCCTCGTCCGGGCTCGTGCTGCTCGCCCATGCGCCCGCTGACCTGCAGGAACAGGTGCTGGCCGGCCCGTTGGAAGCGTTCCGGCGGACGACGCTGACCGAGCCCGCGCGGCTGCGCCGGTTCCTCGCCGACGTCCGGCGCACCGGCTACGCGTTCTGCGCCGGCTTCATCGACGAAGAGACCACGGGCATCGCCGTCCCGCTGCGGGGGCCCGGCGGGGACGTCGTCGCCGCGCTGTCGGTGATCGTGCCCAACGACCGGAACGCGCGGGCGCCGATCCCCGCCCTGCAGGCCGCCGCGCGGGGCATTTCACGGGCGATGGGGAATTTCTCTCACTGAATGAGAATGCCGTAGTGTCGGGCGGGGCCGCCGATCCATGCTCGGGCTCTCCCGCGGGAAAGGACCTCCTCCAGTGCGCACCCAGGTCGTCATCGTCGGCGCCGGCCCGGCCGGGCTGCTGCTGTCCCACCTGCTCGGGCTCGAAGGCATCGACTCGGTGCTGCTCGAGCGGCAGACCGCCGAGTACGTCCAGGCGCGCATCCGCGCCGGCATCCTCGAGGCCGGCACGGTCGAACTGCTGCGGCAGGTCGGTCTCGGCGCCCGGCTCGACGTCGAGGGCATGGAACACCGCGGCATCCACCTCCAGTGGCCGGGAAACCGGCACCACGTCGACTTCACCGACCTCATCGGCCGGTCGGTGACCGTCTACGGGCAGACCGAGGTGACCAAGGACCTGATGGCGGCGCGGGAAAAGGCCGGCCGCCCGGCGTACTACTCGGCCGCCGACGTCACGCTCCACGACGTCACCGGCGAACCGCACGTGACCTTTGTGGACAGTGACGGCCGGGCGCGGCGGATCGACGCCGACGTCGTCGTCGGCTGCGACGGCTTCCACGGGCCGAGCCGCGCGTCGATCCCCGAGCCGCGGGTCTGGGAGCGGGCCTACCCGTTCGCGTGGCTGGGCGTGCTGGCCGACGTCGCCCCGTCGACCGACGAGCTGATCTACGCCTGGCACCCGGACGGGTTCGCGATGCACAGCATGCGTTCGCCGCGGGTGAGCCGCTTCTACCTGCAGGTCGCCCCGGACGAAGACATCGCCGGGTGGAGCGACGACCGGATCTGGACGGCGCTGTCCGAACGGCTCGGCGTCCCGGGGTGGACCCTGGAAACCGGGCCGATCACGGAGAAGAGCGTCCTGCCGATGCGCAGCTTCGTGACCACCCCGATGCGGCACGGGAACCTCTACCTGGCCGGGGACGCGGCGCACATCGTGCCGCCGACCGGGGCGAAGGGGCTGAACCTGGCGGTCGCGGACGTCGCCCTGCTGGCCAAGGCGCTGACGGCGTCCTTCCGCGGGAACGACGAACTCGTGGCCGCCTATTCGGAGACGGCCTTGCGGCGGGTCTGGCGCTGCACGCACTTCTCCTGGTGGATGACCTCGATGCTGCACCGCCACGGCGACGACTTCGACGCCCAGCTCCAGCTCTCGCAGCTGCACCGCACGGTGACCTCGGCGGCCGCGAAGACCGAGCTGGCCGAGAACTACGCCGGCCTGCCCCTGTAGGACACCGGCAGCCGGACGGTGAACGTCGATCCGGCGTCCACTTCGGACTCCGCGGTCACCGTCCCGGCGTGGGCCTGCACCAGGTGGCGCACGATGGCGAGGCCGAGCCCGCTGCCGCCGGTCTGGCGGCTGCGGGACTTCTCGGCCCGCCAGAACCGGTCGAACACGTGCGGCAGGTCCTCGGCGGCGATGCCGGTCCCGGTGTCCGCCACGGCGAGCGTCACCTCGTCCACAGTGGACGAAACCCGGATCGTCACCCGGCCGCCGGCCGGCGTGTGGCGGATCGCGTTCGTCACCAGGTTGCCGACGACCTGCCGCAGCCGCACCGGGTCGGCCTCCAGCGCGCAGTCGCCGGTGGCGGACACGGTGAGGGTGACCCCGGCCGCGGCGGCGCGGTCGGCGAGTGCCGCGGCGACGTGGCCCGCGAGCTCCGCCGCGTCGACGGGCTCGGGGTGCAGGCGCAGCTGCCCGGCGTCGGCCGCCGCGAGGTCCTGCAGGTCGTCGACGATGTGCTGCAGCAGCACGGTCTCTTCGAGCAGCGACGCGGTCAGGGCCCGATCGAACGGCAGGTGCCCGTCTTCGGCGGCCTCCAGCCGGCCGCGGATGACGTTGAGCGGGTTGCGCAGCTCGTGGGCGATGTCGCTGACCATCGCCTTGCGCTGCTCCTCGATGCGTTCACGTCGCGCGGTGAGGTCGTTGAACGCGGCGGCGAGGTAGCCGACCTCGTCGCGGGACTTCACCGGCGCCGGCCGGTCCTGCTTCGCGGCCTCGGTCAGGGCCCGCAGCGGGCGGGACAGCCGGAGCGCGACCAGCGCGGTGAGCGCGACGGCCAGCGCCAGCACGCCCCCGGTCACCGCGAGGATCCGGGTCAGGTTCTCCTTCGACAGCGTGAACGTCGGCAGCGGCGACCCGCCCGGGCCGAGCGTGAACAGCAGCGCCGGCGGCGCGACGTACGGCGTGAGCTGATCGCGCCGGGCCGAGTCGAGGCAGCCCTGAGTGGGCCGCTGGTCGGGGACGTCGCGAGCCTGCAGGTCGAGGTCCAGTTTCACCTCTCCGCCGCCCTGGTTCTGCAGGCAGCGGTTGACGGCCTCGTTCAGGCTCGTGAGCGCGGCCTGCTCGGTCGGGGTGGGGAAGGCCAGCTCGAACAGCCCGCACTTGGCCGCGTAGTAGCGGGCGGACAGCGGGTCGAGCCCGGCCAGCTGCGGCCGCCCGCTCGGTGAGTCCTGCACCTGGCCGGGGAGGCCGAGCGAGGCGAGGCAGGCGGTGGCCTTCCTGGCCAGCGCGGTCAGTTCCTCGCGTTCGGACGGCGGCAGCTTGAACGGGCCGACCGCGCGCGGGTCGATGCCGCTCGTCCCGGCCTGGGGCAGCAGCACCGGGTCGACGTGCAGCGGGTCGACCGACGCGGTCGCCTTGACCGGCAGGGTGACCGGCGCGCCGCCGGAGTCGCCGAGGACGTGCCGGTCGAGGGTGGTCAGCACGACCCGGCGGCCGGTCTGCTCCGACAGCGCCCGCAGCCGGGGGCCGACCTGGTCCCACGTGTGGTTCACCGCGGCGAAGCCGAGCAGCTCGGTGTAGATCGTCGCGTCGCCGGAGAGCGCCTGGCCCTGCTCCTGCTGGATCGCCCGGGTGGTCGTCTGCACGGCGAGCCACGCGGTCGCCGCGATGGAGGCGAGCGCGATGAGCAGCGAGACGGCGGTGAGCCGGACGACGAGACTGCGCCGGCGGGGGAAGCTACGTGTCATTTTCCGCCGTCAGCTTGTAGCCGACGCCGAAGACGGTCCGCAGGTACACCGGCTTCTGCGGGTCCGGTTCGAGCTTCTTGCGCAGGTTGAGCACGTGGACGTCGATGATCCGGGTGCTGACGAACCGGTCGTCGCCGCGGGTCAGCTCGAGCAGCTGGCGGCGGGTGAACACCCGGCCCGGCTGCCGGATCAGCGTCTCCAGCAGCTGGAACTCGCCGGGGGTCGTCTCGACCGGGCGGCCGCCGACCGACACCTCGTGCCGCACCGGGTCGAGCCGCAGGCCGCCGGCGCGCAACGCCGTGTCGGGCGGTTCGCGGCGGCCGGCGGTGCGCCGCAGCAGCGTCCGGACCCGGGCCATCAGCTCGCGCGGGCTGTACGGCTTGGTCAGGTAGTCGTCGGCGCCGAGGTCGAGGCCGAGCAGCAGGTCGTCCTCGGTGGCGCGGGCGGTGAGCATCAGCACGGCGACGTCGGACTCCTGCCGCAGGATCCGGCAGACGTCGAGGCCGTCGACCTTCGGCATCATCACGTCGAGGACCAGCAGGTCGGGCCGGTCGCGGCGGGCCTCGTCGAGCGCCGCCCGGCCGTCGGGGGCCAGCACCACGGTGTGGCCTTCGCTTTCGAGGTAGAGCCGGAGGACCTCGGCCTGCTTCTCGTCGTCCTCCGCGACCAGTACACGTGCGCACACGGCGTCGAGGGTAGGCGTCTTGACACCGCGGCCACCGCATCCTGACCGGATCTTCACACCTTGGCGCGGCCGACCCAGCCGCGGACGACGTCGTCCAGCACGGTGAGCGGCAGCTTCCCGCTGCCGAGCACGACGCCGTGGAACTCCTTGAGGTCGAAGCCGTCGCCGAGGGTTTCTTCGGCGAACCGGCGCAGGCGCTGGATCTCGCGCCGGCCGGTCAGGTAGGCCAGGGCCTGGCCGGGCTCTTCGACGTACCGGTCCGCCTCGGACTGCACTTCGACCTCGCTGAGCACGGTGTGCGCGCGCAGGAACGCGGTGCACCGCTCCCGCGTCCAGCGCAGGGCGTTCAGGCCGGTGTCGGCCACCAGCCGGGCCGCGCGGACCGACTCCTCGGCGACCATGCCGAGCCGCATCAGATCGCTGGAGAACAGGCCCATTTCGGCGGCGAGCCGCTCGGTGTAGAGCGCCCAGCCTTCGTCGTAGGCGGTGACCAGCGCGATCCGCCGCAGCCGCGGCAGCCCGGGCAGCTCGAGCGCCAGCGACTCCGCGAAGTGGTGGCCGGGCACGGCTTCGTGGAACGCGACGGTCTCGGCGATGAACCGGTCGCGCGTGTGCACGTCGTGGGTGTTGGTGAAGTAGACGCCCGGGCGGGAACCGTCGGGTGCGGGCGGCATGTAGTACGCGGCCGCGGCGACCGGGGCTTCGGCGTCCGGCACCTTCTTCACGACGCACTCGGCCTTCGGCACGCGCGGGAACCAGCCGGGCGCGGCGGCGGTCGCGCGGGCGACGGCGTTCCGCGCGGTTTCGAGCATCTCCTCGGCGTCGCGCCAGCGGAGGCTCTCGTCGCTGCGCAGCCGGCGGCGCACCTCGGCCGGGTCGGTCAGCCCGAACACCCGGCCGCCGAGCTCGGCGTACTCGGCATCGAGCTCCGCCAGCACGTCCCGGCCCAGCTGGTGCAGTTCGGCGGGGGTGTGGCCGGTCGTCGTGTGCATGCGCACCAGGGCGGCGTAGTCCGCTTCGCCGTCTTCGAGCCAGCAGAGGCCGGACTCCTCGTCGGACCGGCCGCGGCCGGCGACCTCGGTGGCGAGGAACTCGCGGTAGCGGGCCAGCGACGGCCGCACCGCGCCGTCGACCAGTTCGTCGCGGCGCGCACCGAGCTCCTGGGGGAAGGGCGTGTCCAGCGCGAGGAACCGGTCGAGGAAGCCGATCGCGTTCCGCGCCATGCGGTCGACGGGCGGCCGCCCGCCGCGTTGCCGTTCGGCGAGGGCGCCGTAGAAGGCGGGGAAGGCGGCGAGCCGGGTCAGGAAGTCCTCCTCGGCCTGCGCGCCGGCGGGCTCGAGCTGCGGCAGGAAGGCCAGGTGCGACATGCCGGCGGCGTACAGGGGATCGGCGAGGGTGCACTCGACGAGGCGGGTGTCGATCCGGGTGATGAGCGCTTCGGCCTGCTGCACGACGACGCCCAGCGTCACGCGATCGGGGTCGGTGGCGGCCCGGGCCCGGTCGAGGATGCCGGCGGCTTCCGCGCGCAGGCGGGCGTGGCCGGGTTCGCTGGGGTCGGGGAGTTCGTGGTCGTACCCGGGGATACCGGCGTAGGTCGCTTCGAGGGGGGACCAGGTGGCCAGGACGTGGAGGAGCTCGTCGGCGAGGGTCACTTCTTCATCGTGCCGGAAACGAACCGGGCCGGGAGCGGATCGCTCCCGGCCCGGTCGCCGTCAGGTCAAGCTCGAACAAGGTCTCGCATCAGGATCCTTCGCCCCTTGCGGCACCCATCGCACGTTCGCGAACGACGCCTGGAACGGGCCGTCCGTGTACACCAGGAACGGGGTGTTGATGTGCTCGAAGTCCAGCCCGTTGTCGAAGCAGGACACCGGGATCTTCACCGTCGTCTTCGGGCCGCCCGCCAGATCGGTGAACAGCTTGGTCGCGTTCACCTCGCTGAAGCACGGGTACACGCAGTGCATGCTGATCACCGTCCTATTGGCCGGGGCCTGCTGCACGGTCGTGTCGAACTCCAGCGCCGCGTTCGCGTTGAGGTAGCCGCGCAGGTCGTTGGTGCCCGCCGTGTTCTGCATGTACAGCTGGGCCGCTCCCGCCCCCGTCCAGGTGGCCTTCAGGCCGTCGCCCTGCACGTTGACGTCCGTCGGGACGACGTTGATCTCGGTGTGCGACGCCGTGCCGTCCGGGCCGATCACCGTGCCGCCCCAGTTCTCCGCCGAGCCGATCTGGCTCGTGTACGGCGGCACGTCGGTGCGGTCGTAGATCGACAGGTCCTCGGTCGCGGTCCCGCCGCCACCGGTCGCCCCGCAGGACGCCGGGCCGGACGTCTCGTCCAGCTGGCCGACCGTGACGCGCTGGCCGCTCTTCAGGCCGTAGCCCAGCTTGAACAGCGGGTCGTAGTCCGGCGACCACGGGTTGAGCGGCGACTGGCAGGCGCTCTTCGGCCACGAGTACGACAGCGTGCCCTGGTAGCCCGTGCCGTCCTTGCCCTTGACCAGCATGTCCGCGACGCCGCCGCCCTCGGTGCCGGGCAGCCAGGCCGCCACGAACGCGTCAGAGCGGTTGATCTCCTTGTTCATGTACAGCGGGCGGCCGCCGACGTACACGGTGACGACCGGGGTGCCCTTGCCGCTGACCTTGTCCAGCACGGCCAGGTCCTCGGGGTAGAGCCGCGCCGCTTCGAGCGACTTGCGGGTCAGGTCGCCGACACCCTCGGCGTACGGCGTCTCGCCGATGACCGCGATGACCGCGTCGAAGCCCTTCGGGTCGACGTTGCCGGTGGCGTCGAAGGTGACGTTGGCGTCGCCCAGGTTCTGCTTGATGCCGGTCAGGATCGACGTGGCGTTCGGGAAGTCGGCGTTCGTGTTGCCGGTGCCCTGCCAGCTGAGCGTCCAGCCGCCGGTCTGGTTCTGGATGTTGTCGGCGCTCTTGCCGACCACCAGGACCTTCGACGCCGGCTTGAGCGGCAGCACGTTGCCGTTGTTCTTCAGCAGCGTCTGCGACTCGCGGACGGCGTCGCGCGCCAGCCAGTTGTCCTTCAGCGCCTCGTCGGAGTTCGCGTAGGACCGGTCGGACGGCTTCTGCGACTCGAACAGGCCGTCACGCAGCTTGACGCGCAGGATGCGGGTGACGGCGTCGTCGATCCGGGACATCGGGATCTGGCCGCTCTGCACCTGGGCGACGGTGTTGGTGATGAACGCCTTCCAGTCGTTCGGCACCATCACGATGTCGATGCCGGCGTTGATCGCCTGCGGGCACGAGGAGTTCGTGCAGCCGGTGACCTGGCCGATGCCGTTCCAGTCGGACACGACCAGGCCGTCGAAGCCCATCTTGCCCTTGAGGATCTGGTTCAGCGCCTTATCGCTGCCGTGCAGCTTGCCCTCGTTGATGCCGAGGTCGGCGTTGGTCCAGCTGTTGAACGACACCATCACGGTCTGGGAGCCGGCGGCGAGCGCGCCGTAGTAGCCCTGGCCGTGGATGTTGATCATGTCCGCTTCGGACGACGGGTTGACGCCCTGGTCCTGGCCCTTCAGCGTGCCGCCGTCGCCGATGAAGTGCTTGGCGGTGGCGATGACGCCGTTGTAGCCGATGCGCTTGGTGGCGCCGTCCTGGAGGCCGTTGATGGCCTCGAAGCCGTAGGAGCGCGTGATGCGCGGGTCCTCGGAGAAGCCCTCGTAGGTGCGGCCCCAGCGGTCGTCCTGGACGACGGCGAGGGTGGGCGAGAAGGCCCAGTCCTGGCCGGTGGCGCGGATCTGCCGGGCGGTGGCGCCGGCGACGTCCCGGACCAGGCACGGGTCGTGCGCGGCGCCGAGGCCGATGTTGTGCGGGAAGACGGTGGCGCCGTAGACGTTGTTGTTGCCGTGCACGGCGTCGATGCCCCAGATCACGGGGATCTTCGTCCGGCTGGTCTTGGAGGCGTTCCAGAAGGCGTCGGCGAGGTTCAGCCAGTCCTGCTGGGTGGCGTTCTTCTTGCCGCCGGGCCACGAGCCGCCGCCGTTGAGGACCGAGCCGATGGCGTACTGGCGGACCTCGTCGGGCGTGATGGCGGCGATCTCGGGCTGCGTCATCTGCCCGACTTTTTCCTCCAGAGTCATGCCTTTGAGGATTTCGGCGATCCGCTGCTCGTCGCCGGCCTTCCCCTTGAACCGGCTGTCGACCTTCGGCCAGTCCGCGAGGGTCGGCAGGCTCTTCTCGATCCGGGCGCAGCCGTCCTTGTCCTTGGCGGGCTGCCCGATGACGGGCTGCGGCGGCTCGGCGGCCTGGACGGGCGCCGCCTGGGCGACCCCGCCCAGCAGGCTCAGGCTCACCAGTGTGACGAGCGAACTTCGGCGCGCACGGGACCACGCGCGGGATCTTCTGGCCATAGGTCTGGTCCATTCTGCGATGAACGGCGGACCGGCCGATCCTCACCGGGCGACGGGGAGGGAGTCAATAGGTTTCGGGGTAGTTATTTCTCGACATAAAATAAGAGTCGTCCGGCGACCTGGTGACTTGCTGTCCTGTCTAGCTCTCGGCGGTTTCGGCGGCAAGGGTGCTTGCGGGCAGGGGTTTTGCCCGTTCGGCGGAGGTGCGGTGGTGAAATCGACGAATTCGGCCGCGCGGACCTCAGCTCAGCACCGAGCCCGGCAGCTCCTCGAAGATCAGCCACGTCCGCGTCGACCGGACCCCCTCCAGTGCCTGCAGCCGCTCCAGGACCACGTCCCGCAACGTCGAGTTGTCCGGCGTCCGGACCAGCAGCAGGATGTCGAAGTCGCCACCCACCAGGGCCACGTGGTCCACGTACGGGATCTCGTGCAGGTCCGTCGCCATCGTGCGCCAGGACGTCTGCTCCACCGTCACCATGATGTACGCCGACGTCCCCAGACCCGCCCGGCGGGGATCGATCCGCGCGCCGAAGCCCGTGATCACCCCCTCCGCCATCAGCCGCTCCAGTCGCGCGTACGCGTTCGTCCGCGAGATGTGGAGCCGTTCCGCCAGCGCGCGCACCGCCAGGCGGCCGTCCGCCGACAGCTCCACCAGCATCGCCCGGTCGACGTCGTCCAGCGCCGGGACCGTTCGTCCCGGGAGACCCCCGTGAGCCAGGACCCCCGTGGACGTTTGGTCACCAGAAGCCGTCGCAGGAGACCTTTTGTCGCTCATTTCCGCCAACCCTTGAACACAACGCCGCCGCGAACCACCATTTCAGCATCATATGTCTGGGAGAGGTGGTGTGCGTCATGGCTGTGGAGACCCTGCTGCCGTCCGCTGCCCCGGTGCGGTTCGTCGCCGAGGACGGAAGCCGTGCCGACCAAGCCGGCGGCTACGGCGAACCGGCCGGAGAGCGGCTCAAGGAGGCCTACCGGCTGATGGTCCTGGGCCGCCGGTTCGACGTGCAGGCGACCGCGCTCACCAAGCAGGGCCGCCTCGCCGTGTACCCCTCCAGCGCCGGCCAGGAAGCCTGCCAGGTCGCCGCCGCGCTGGCCCTCGACACCCAGGACTGGCTCTTCCCGACCTACCGCGACTCCGTCGCCCTCGTCGCCCGCGGCCTGAAGCCCGGCGAAGTCCTGACGCTCCTTCGCGGCGACGCGCACTGCGGCTACAACCCGGTCGAGACGCGCGTAGCGCCTCAATGCACTCCGCTCGCGACGCAGACGCTCCACGCCGCCGGCCTCGCGCACGCGATGCAACGACGCGGCGAAGACGCCGTCGCGCTGGCCTTCATCGGAGACGGCGCCACCAGCGAAGGCGACTTCCACGAAGCGCTCAACTTCGCGGCCGTCTTCAAGGCGCCTGTCGTCTTCTTCGTGCAGAACAACCGCTTCGCCATCTCGGTGCCCTTCGAGAAGCAGAGCGCCGCCGAAGCGCTGGCGTACAAGGGTGTCGGCTACGGCATGCGCTCCGAGCAGGTTGACGGCAACGACGCCGTCGCCGTGCTGGCCGTCCTCGACGACGCCGTGAAGCACGCGCGCGAAGGCCACGGCCCCGTCCTCGTCGAGGCGCACACCTACCGCATCGACGCCCACACCAACGCCGACGACGCCACCCGCTACCGCGACGCCGACGAAGTCGCGAAGTGGCGCGAAGCGGACCCGCTCAAGCGGCTCGAGACCTACCTCAAGAGCCGAAACGTCCTCCAGGACGACGAAATCGAGCGGTTCGCGGCCGACGCCGAGGTGTTCGCCCAGTCCGTCCGCGACACCCTCAACGCCGAGCCCGAGCTCGACCCGCTGTCGCTGTTCGACCACGTCTACGCCGAACCGACCCGTCAGCTCGAAGCCCAGCGCGCCACCCTCGCAGCCGAACTGGAGGCCTGATGACGACCACCATGGCGCAGGCCCTCAACGCCGCCCTGCGCGACGCCCTCAAGGACGACGACCGCGTCCTCGTCTTCGGCGAGGACGTCGGCACCCTCGGCGGCGTCTTCCGCGTCACCGACGGCATCACCGCCGACTTCGGCGAGGACCGCTGCTTCGACACCCCCCTGGCCGAGTCCGGCATCGTCGGGTTCGCCGTCGGAATGGCCATGGGCGGCTTCCGCCCGGTCGTCGAAATGCAGTTCGACGCCTTCGCCTACCCCGCGTTCGAGCAGATCACCTCGCACGTCGCGAAGCTGCGCAACCGCACCCGGGGTGCGCTGCACCTGCCCATGGTCATCCGGATCCCGTACGCCGGCGGCATCGGCGGCGTCGAGCACCACTGCGACTCCAGCGAGGCCTACTACACGCACACACCCGGCCTGCGCGTCGTCACGCCGGGCACCGCGCAGGACGCCTACGACCTGCTCCGCGACGCCATCGAGTCACCCGACCCGGTCATCTTCCTCGAGCCGAAGTGCCGCTACTGGTCGAGCGAAGAGGTCACCTTCACCCGCTCCGGCCCGGCCATGGACCAGGCCCTGGTCCGCCGCCACGGCAAGGACGTCACGCTCATCGCCTACGGCCCGATGGTCGCCACCGCGCTGGAAACCGCCGAAGCGGCGAAGGCCGAGGGCTGGGACGTCGAGGTCGTCGACCTGCGCTCGCTGGCGCCGTTCGACGACGAGACCGTCACGGCTTCGGTCCGCCGCACCGGGCGGGCGGTCGTGGTGCACGAGGCCGCCGGGTTCGGCGGGTACGGCGCCGAGGTCGTCGCGCGGGTCACCGAGCAGTGCTTCCACCAGCTGCACGCGCCCGTCCTGCGGGTCACCGGGCTCGACATCCCGTACCCGGCGCCGAAGCTCGAGCGCCACCAGCTGCCCGACGTCGACCGGATCCTCGACACGATCGCGCGCCTGCAGTGGGACGACACGCCGGTGGTGGCCGGTGCCTGACTTCCTGCTGCCGGACCTCGGCGAAGGCCTGACCGAGGCGGCGATCGTGGACTGGCGGGTCGAGGTCGGCGACACCGTCGCCGTCGACCAGGTCGTCGTCGAGGTCGAGACGGCGAAGGCGGCCGTCGAGGTGCCGGTGCCGTTCGCCGGCGTGGTGTCCGCGCTGCACGGCGAGCCGGGGCAGCTGCTGCCGGTCGGCGCGCCGCTGCTGACCGTCGGCGGCTTCGCGGAACCAGGCGTCACGACGTCTTCCGGGAGCGGCAACGTCCTCATCGGCTACGGCACCGCGCCGACGACCCGGCGCAAGCGGGCCCGGCGTCCGGTGAGCGGCACCGCGCCCACGCGGCCGAAGCAGCCCGGCGTGATCTCGCCGTTCGTCCGGAAACTGGCCGCCGACAACGGGATCGACCTCGCGAAGGTCACCCCGGGCGGTCCGGACGGCATCATCCGCCGCGCCGACGTCGAAGCGGCGCTGAAGAAGACCGGCTCGAAGGGCCGGCGCATCCCGCTCACCGGCGTGCGCAAAGCCGTCGCCGACAAGCTTTCGACGTCCCGGCGCGAAATCCCGGAAGCCACGGTCTGGGTGGACGTCGACGCGACTGAGCTGGTCGCCGCGCGGGCCGCGCTGAACGCCAAGAGCGACCGGCCGGTCAGCCTGCTCGGCCTGATCGCGCGGTTCGCCGTCGCGGGGCTGCGCCGGTACCCCGAGCTGAATTCCCGCGTCGAGGGCGACGAGATCGTCCTGCTGGACGAGATCCACCTCGGCTTCGCCGCGCAGACCGACCGCGGCCTGGTCGTGCCGGTGGTGCGGGACGCCGGGGCGCTGTCGACGCGGGACCTGTCGGCGGCGATCGGCGACCGCGCCCGCACCGCGCGGGAGGGCAAGCTCGCGCCCGCGGACCTCACCGGCGGCACCTTCACCGTCAACAACTACGGCGTGTTCGGCGTCGACGGCTCGGCCGCGATCATCAACCACCCCGAGGCGGCGATCCTCGGCATCGGCCGGATCATCGACCGGCCGTGGGTGGTCGACGGCGCCTTGGCGGCGCGGAAGATCTGCGAGCTGACCCTGGCGTTCGACCACCGCGTCTGCGACGGCGGCACGGCGGGCGGGTTCCTGCGATTCGTCGCCGACTGCGTGGAGTCGCCGGTCACCGCCCTCGGTGATTTGTAGACGCACCGGGCGCATTGGCCGGTCGTGACGGCCGTGGCACTTACAGTGGTCGCGTGACGACACCGGCCCAGCACGACCGCGACCTCGCGGAGGGGCGCGTCGCCCGGCTCAAGCAGGACCTGCGGGACGGGCTCGCGACCCCGCCCGGGGACGTCGAGGCGATGGACGAGCTCGTGGCGAACGCCCACCGGCTGCTCGACGCCGAGCTGGCGTTCGACGAGGCCAAGCGGCGGCTCGCCGACGCCGAGCTCGAATCCCGGCACGCGGCGACCCAGCGTGCGGTCGTCTGGCTCGCGGCCGCGCCGGTGCTGGTGCCGCTGGTTTCCGCGGCGCTGGTGCTGTTCGAAGTGCTTTCGCCGGTGTGGCTGCTGGTCCTGGCCCCGCTGTTCGGTGCGGGCCTGTGGGTCGGCTTCGCGCCGGTCCGCCGGGCCGGGGCGGTGATCCGCGAACGGACCCGGGCGGCGTGGGCGGGCAGCGTCACGGCGTCAGTGCTGGTGCTCGCCCTGGTCCCGTGGTCCGGGGCGGTGGTCTGCACGGTCCTGGCGGCGCTGGGTGCCGCGGGCACGATCGCGCTGCTGTGGCGGGAAAGCCGGACGCCATGAGCCACGGCTACGCGACTTACGGCGACGACCCGGAGTTCACGCAGGAGTACGACTACCCGGACGCCGTCGACCCCACCCGGCGCGACCTCGACGAGCTGTTCACGGCGGTCGACGGGCTGCGCGAGGCCGGCGACCGCCTGGGCCAGGACGTCGCCGAGCTGACCGAGCGGCTCGAGAGCGGCGGCCCGGACCGCCAGGACGACCGGATCGACCGCCTCGGCCGGCAGCTGGAGCGGCTGCAGCAGCAGGTCCGCGTCCTGGAGCGCGCGGTCCGCGTGTCCGACGGCGTCCCGCAGGTGAACCTCGACGACGTCGGCCCGGAGACGCGGGCCCTCGCGGCGGAGGCGGCGCGCTGGGACGATCTGCACAAGGAGCTGGTCACGAAGGAGCAGCGCGCGCGGTACGAGGAGGAGATCGCGCACCTCGGCTCGGTGCGATCGGCGCTTTCCCGGTGCGACACCGACCTGCTGGAGGTGGTGCGCGTCCTGGCGTCGACGGAGCGAGCGTCCCGGGCCCGGGGCGACGCGGAGTCGTCGTTGCGGGCCTTGTCGACGCGGCGCCGGACGCTGCTGGACGAGGAGATCCCGGCGGCCTCGGCGGCGGCGGAGAAGGCGCGGCTGGCGCTGCGCGAGGCGGACGCGGTCGAGGCGCGCGTGGTCCCGCAGCTGGAGCGGGCCGAGCGCGCGTGGCACGACCTGCAGGTCCGGTTGCGGACGCGGATCACGGACGCGCTGGGCTCGAACGCGCTGCTGCCGACGTGGTTCGGGCACGCGCTGGGGGTGGCGCCGCCGTCGGGGACATCGGGTGACGCCTGGATCCGGACGGCCGCGTCGGTGCTGGCGTACCGGGTGACGTTCGGGGTCGCCGACCCGGCCCTGCCGCTGGGCCCGCCCGCGGGCGAGGACGCGGACACGACGGAACGGCGGTGGACCTGGCGGGCGAGGCTGGAGTCCGACTTGGACGACCTCTCGCTGTAGGCGGTTCAGTCGCGGAGGGCCGACTCCAGCCGGTGGTGCAGCTCGCCGAGGCGGGTTTTGCCCGGTTTGCCCGGCGGGAACTTGTGCAGGAGGACGCGGACCTCCGGTGGGGCCTGCGAAAGCGCCCACTCGACCTCCGCCTCCGCGGAGCCGCCCGCCAGTTCGCGCGCCAACGCCGCCTGCTGGGCCGGGCCCACGATGTGCTTCACCTGGTGCGGTGACTCCAGCGGATGCAGGTACGCCGCACCCGCCGCGCCGACCGCGGCCCGCGCCGCCGCGGAAGCCGCCGGGTCGGGGGCCGAGCCTGCGGCCGCCAGTGCGGCCCACGCCGCAGTGCGCAGGGCCTTGGTGCGCGGACCGCCCGCGGCGAACTCCCGGGCCGCCGTGATCGCCGCGGCCGGGCGGGGGTCGTCCGGGATCAGCGGCAACACGCGTTCGGCGCAGGCGGCGGCCCAGCTCGTCAAGGCCCGCAGTTCGTCGAGGTCCAGCTCCATGCCCCTGAAGCTTATCCTTGAACCGCCGGTTGAAACTCGGGGCGGCGCAGGGCCTGGCGGCGCAGGCGGTTGAACAGCTTCGCGTCGTTCAACGCGAACACCCCCACCGTGGCGCCGTCGCGGGAGAACGTGGCCACGAACGAGGCCGACGCAGGGTCGCCGGCCACGAACGTGAGCTCGTCGTCCGGGCGTGGGTGGCCGGCCAGCTGCAACGTCCCCGAATACTGGTCCGACCAGACGTACCCGCTCGGCGTGTACGTCCGCGTGGTGTGCCCGGCCAGCAGGTTGGCCACCGCGACCGGGGCCTGCTCCGAGGCGTTCGTCCAGTGTTCGTGCCGCCGCCCGCCGTACCGGGCCACGTCCCCGACCGCCACCACCTGCGGGAGCGAAGTGACCAGTCCTTCGTCCGTGTGGACGCCGTTGCCGACCTTCAAACCCGAACCCTCGAGCCACTCGGTGGACGGCGTCATCCCGACGCCCGTCACCACCACGTCGGCCGGGACGACCGCACCGGACGCCAGCGAGACGCCGGCCGGGGAGAGCCCGGTGACCTGGACGCCGCAGCGCAGGTCCGTGCCGTGGTCGAGGTGCAGCCGGGCGCAGACTTCGGCCAGCGAAGGGCCCAGCACCGGCGCCAGCGGCGCGGCCAGCGCTTCCAGGACGACCACGTCGAGGCCCAGCGAACGGCAGGTCGACGCCACCTCGGCCCCGATGAACCCGGCTCCGACGATGGCCACGCGGACCCCCGGGACCAGTGCGGCGCGCAGAGCGAGAGCGTCGTCGAGCGTCCGCAACACGAACGCGCCCTCGAAGCCCGGCAGCGTGCGCGCGCGGCCGCCGGTGGCGATCACGACGCCGTCCGCGTGCACCGACGTGCCGTCCGACAGCAGCACGCGCCGATCGGCCGGCGCCAGCGCCGTCGCCCGGACGCCGAGCCGGAAGTCCAGGGCCAGCGACGCCAGGTCACCGGCGTCGAGCAGGTCGAGGGACTCCCGCGACGCCGTCCCGGCGAGGAAGCCCTTGGACAGCGGCGGCCGGTCGTAGGGCAGGTGCACCTCGTCGCCGATCAGCACGATCCCGCCGTCGTACCCCTGCGCGCGCAGCTCCTGCGCCGCGCGGACCCCGGCGAGCGACGCGCCGACGACCGCGACCCGCTTCACGCGGCGTCCTCGCCGGCCACGCCCCGGACGTAGACGACGCCGTCCTCGACGACCACGGCGTACGTGGGCACCGGGTCCTTCGCCGGCAGGCAGGTCGGCATGCCCGTGCGCAGGTCGAACAGCGCCGCGTGCAGCGGGCATTCGACGAAACAGCCTTCGAGCCAGCCGTCGGCCAGGGAGGCGTCCTGGTGGGTGCACGTGTCGCCGATGGCGTACAGCTCGCCCTCCTCGGTGCGGAACACCGCGATGGCGGGCGGTCCGGGGATCCGGACGGACTCGCCGGGGGGCAGCTCGTCCACCGTGCACGCGCGAATCATGACGCCTCCGGGAAAAGTTGCGCATTGGGGAACATCAACTGCGATACGCAACAAGTCTGAGTTCCGTGACGGGGTGCGTCAAGGGGGTACGCCCCGGTAGTTTTCGTTACCGGATAACGGGTATCCGGGCACGCCGAAACGCCCGTACCGGGGATGGTGGCACGGGCGCGACGGCGCTGGCGGCTAGTTCTCCCCGTGCCGGTAGAACGGCGTCTTGATCGGGGCGAGCGGGGTGTTGCCGAGGATCAGGTCGGCGGCCTTCTCGGCGGTCATCATCACCGGGGCGTAGATGTTGCCGTTGGTGATGTAGGGCATCACCGACGCGTCGACCACGCGCAGGCCCTCGGTGCCGTGCACCCGCATGCTCTGCGGGTCGACGACGGACATGTCGTCCACGCCCATCTTCGTCGTGCACGACGGGTGCAACGCCGTTTCGGCGTCCTTGGCCACCCAGTCGAGGATCTCTTCGTCGGTCTCCACGGACGGCCCCGGCGAGATCTCCCCGCCGTTGTACGGGTCGAGCGCGGACTGGTTGAGGATCTTCCGCGCCACCCGCACCGCTTCGACCCATTCCTTGCGGTCGGTCTCGGTCGACAGGTAGTTGAACCTGATCGCCGGGTGTTCCCGCGGGTCGGTCGACTTGATCTTCACCGAGCCGCGGGTGTCGGCGTACATCGGCCCGACGTGCACCTGGTAGCCGTGCCCTTCGGTGGGCGCCGAGCCGTCGTAGCGGATCGCCACCGGCAGGAAGTGGAACATCAGGTTCGGGTACTTCACCTCGTCGTTGGACCGGACGAACCCGCCGCCCTCGAAGTGGTTCGTGGCGGCCGGCCCGGACCGCAGGAACAGCCACTGGGCGCCGATGTAGGGCCGCTTCCACTTCGCCAGCGACGGCTGCATCGACACCGGCTGCTTGCAGGCGTACTGGATGTACACCTCCAGGTGGTCCTGGAGGTTTTCGCCGACGCCCGGCAGGTCCTTCACGACGTCGATGCCGAGCTTCTCCAGCTCCGCCGCGTTCCCGACGCCGGACAGCTGCAGCAGCTGCGGGCTGTTGATCGCGCCGCCGCAGAGGATGATCTCCTTGCCGTACACCTCACCCGGCACGCCCCGGCCCTGCGCGTACTCGACGCCGACCGCGCGCGTGCCGTCGAAGAGGATCTGCGACACGAACGCGTGCGTCTTCACCGTGAGGTTGGGCCGGTCCAGCACCGGGTGCAGGTACGCGCCCGCCGCCGACAGCCGCCGTCCTTTCCGGACGTTCCGGTCGAAGGCGGCGAACCCTTCCTGCCGGTAGCCGTTGACGTCGTCGGTGCGCGGGTAGCCCGCCTGCTCGGCGGCGTCGAAGAAGGCCTGGAACAACGGGTTCGACGCCGGGCCGCGCTCCAGTTCGAGCGGGCCGTCGTGGCCGCGCCACGGCCCGTCCGGCGGGTCGGCGAGGCAGTTCTCCATCCGGTTGAAGTACGGCAGGCAGTGCGCGTAGTCCCAAGTGGACATCCCGGGATCGCTCGCCCAGCGCTCGTAGTCCATCGGGTTGCCGCGCTGGAAGATCATCCCGTTGATGCTGGACGACCCGCCGAGCACCTTGCCGCGCGCGTGGTAGATGCGACGGCGGTTCATGTACGGCTCGGGTTCGCTGCGGTAGCCCCAGTCGTAGAACTTCGACCCGATCGGGAAGGTCAGCGCGGCCGGCATGTGGATGAAGACGTCCCACTTGTAGTCCGACCGGCCCGCTTCCAGGACGAGGACCTTGTTCGACGGGTCGGCCGAGAGCCGGTTCGCCAGCGCGCAGCCCGCCGAGCCACCGCCGACGATGACGAAGTCGTAGGTATCGGAACTCATCGAGCCTCCTAGCCGGGCAGGGTGTCCGGGGCGTTGTCGGGCATGTGCTCGGGGCTCGTGTGCGACGAACCCCAGGTGCGGCGCCGGACGTAGAGCATGATCGCACCGATGATCACGATCAGCGCGGTGACGATCACCGCGCCCCACTGGAAGTACCAGTGGTCGTCGCCGTAGACCTCGGCGCGCGGCCAGATCAGGTTGATCGTCATGGCCGCGCCGTAGAGCACCGCGACCAGGTTCACCAGCGTGCCCCAGCGGCCCAGCTTGAAGTACGGCCCGTGCTCCGGCCGCGGCCAGTGGCCGCGCAGGCGGCGCACCAGCATCGGGCCGGTGACCATCAGGTAGGGGATGTAGAACAGGATGATCGCCGTCGAGGTCAGGATGAAGAACGCCCGCTGGTTGCCGAGGTTGATCAGCAGCACGACGACGGTGAGGCCGCCGGTCAGCAGCGCGGGCAGCACCGGCGTCTTGGACCGCGGCGACACCTTCGCCATCGCGGTGCTGAACGGCAGCCGGCCGTCGCGGGCCATCGCCCAGGTCATCCGGATCGCCGCGGTCTGCACGGCCAGGCAGCACACGGTGATCGCGATCGCCGAGCAGATCAGGAAGGCGTCGCCGAGCCCTTCGCCGAGGGTGCTCTTCAGCAGGTACGGCATGCCGGACGTGCTCAGCTCCTTGGCGCTCAGGTCGCCGACGGCCATCATGCCGAACAGCATGATCAGCCCGCCGACGATGAACGCCGCGGTGATGGCGCGCAGGATCGCGCGGGGCGCGTGCCGCCGCGGCTGGGTGGTCTCCTCGGCCAGCGAGCCCGCGGTGTCGAAGCCGTAGAAGACGTACGCGCTCATCAGCGACGCCACCAGGAACGCCCCGAGGTACCCGAACGAGTGACCCTCACCGGTACCGGCGGTGTCGAAGACCAGGCCGGGGCCGCGCTTGATGTGGATGGCCAGCGCGATCACGAGCAGGATGCTCGCGCCGAGCTCCACCGCGACCCCGAAGTTGTTGATCTTCGCCATCAGCTTGACGCCGATGATGTTGACGATCGTGGCGAACACGACCAGCACCAGGGCCAGGATGATGGCGTTCTGCGCGCCGCCCGGGGTCGACGTCAGGCCGGCGTCTTCGTCGCTGCCGACGATCTGGAACGCGGTCGAGACCTGCGGCAGGATGATCTGGTAGGCGACCGCGACGGCCGCCGCCGTGACGATCGCACCGATGATCATGATCCAGCCGGCCAGCCACGACGTCGCCGGTTTCGCGATCTGCTTGGCCCACTGGTAGACCGAGCCGGCGAGCGGGTACTGCCCGGCGAGTTCGGCGAAGCACAGGGCGACGGCGAACTGGCCGATGAAGACCAGCGGCCAGGTCCAGATGAAGGCCGGGCCACCCGACCCGAAGCCGAAGAAGAAGAGCTGGAACACGCCGGTCAGGATCGAGATGTAGCTGAACCCGGCGGCGAAGCTGGAGAACGAGCCGAGCGAGCGCTCGAGTTCCTGGCGGTAGCCGAACTTCTCGAGTTCGGAGCTGTCGTCCGGAGCAGGCCCCCCGCCCGCCGGTTTTTCCTGAGTGGTCATCGCGTGCGTCCTCACGTGGTGGGGGAAGGGGTGGTCTCAGCCCTTGAACCAGTGCTGCGGAGCGGGATCGATGTTCTGGTAAATGTGCTTGCTCTCCTGGTACTCGGCCAGCCCGGACGGCCCGAGTTCGCGGCCGATGCCCGATCTGCCGAAACCACCCCACTCCGCCTGCGGCAGGTAGGGGTGGTAGTCGTTGATCCACACGGTGCCGTGGCGCAGCGCCCCGGCGACCCGCTGGGCGCGGGACGCGTCCGACGTCCACACGGCTCCGGCGAGCCCGTACTCGGTGTCGTTGGCCAGCGCGATCGCGTCGGCCTCGTCGGTGAAGCGTTCCACGGTGACGACCGGGCCGAAGACCTCTTCCCGGACGATCGTCATGTCCCGGGTGCAGCCGGAGAACACCGTGGGGCGCAGGAAGAAACCGGTTTCGTACTCCGGTCCCTCGGGTCGCCGGCCGCCCGCCCGGAGCGTCGCACCTTCGGCGAGAGCGCTTTCGATATAGCCCTCGACCTTGGCGCGGTGCTGCGCCGAGACGAGCGGGCCCGTCTCGGTTTTCGGGTCCAGCCCGTCGCCGACGCGGATGCGGTCGGCGCGCGCGGCGAGGTCCGCGACGAACCGGTCGTGGATTCCCTCCTGGACGATCAGCCGGGCGCCCGCCGAGCACACCTGTCCGGAGTGGACGAAGGCGGCCATCAGGGCGTAGTCGAGGGCGGTTTCGTAGTCGGCGTCGTCGAAGACGACGTTCGGGTTCTTGCCGCCGAGCTCGAGGGCGACCCGGCGGACGCCCTTCGCGGCGGCCGTCATGATCTTCTCGCCGGTCGAGTAGCCGCCGGTGAACGAGACCAGGTCGACGCCCGGGTGCTCGACCATCGCCGCGCCGACGCGGCCGTCGCCGAGCAGGAGGTTGACCACGCCGTCCGGCACGCCCGCCTCGTCCAGCAGGGCGACCAGCTTGATGGTGGTCAGCGGGGTGACTTCGCTGGGTTTGAGCACCACGGTGTTGCCGGCAGCGAGGGCGGGCGCGACCTTCCAGGACATCTGGAGCAGCGGGTAGTTCCAGGGGGCGATGAGGGCGCAGACGCCGACCGGTTCGTGCACGATCCGGCTGACGACGGTCGCGCTGCCCGCGTCGACCAGGCGTCCGGCCTCCTTGTCGGCGAGGTCGGCGTAGTAGCGGAAGACGTTCGTCACGTCGTCGATGTCGATCCGGCCTTCACCGAGCGTCTTGCCCGTGTCGAGGCTCTCCGTGCGGGCCAGCTCCTCGCGGTCGCGGACCAGCAGATCGGCGGTCCTGCGGAGGAGCTGGCCGCGTTCGCCGGCGGTGGTCCGGCGCCAGGGACCCCGGTCGAAGGCCGTTCGGGCAGCTTCGACCGCGGCGCCGACCTCCTGGTCGCCCGCCTCGGCGAGGGTCTCGATGACCTGGCCGGTGGCGGGGTTGAGCACATCGAACATGCGGCCCTTCCCGGAGCGGTGGTGGCTGCTTCGCGTCAAGAGTGCGTACATTTGTACGCGAAGTGTGTACAGATGTCCACAAGGGGGCTCGATGGCGAAGAGCGAACCCGGCGCGACGCGGCGCCGCGGTCCGAACGATCCCGAGCGGCGGGCGCGGATCGCCAAGGCGGCGATCGAGGTGGTCGCCAAGCGCGGGATCGACGGCGTCACGCACCGGTCGGTGGCGGCCGCGGCGGGCGTCCCGCTCGGCTCGACGACCTACCACTTCGCGACCTTGGACGACCTTCTGGAGGTCGCCCTGCACGAGGCGGCCGAGAAGAACGTGCACGCGCTGAAGGAGTGGGAGTCCGCGCTCCCGCCGGACGCCGACTTCGCCGCCGCGCTCGCCGACCTGGTGATGGGCTACATCAACGAGCAGTACCGGGACACCGTCGTCGAGTACGACCTGTACGTCGCGGCCCTGCACCGGCCGGCCCTGCGTAAGGCGAGCGCGGCCTGGGACGACGCCCTGATCGCGTTCTTCGGCTCCCGGACGGACCCGCTCACCGGGCGGCTGCTGGCCGGGTTGTTCTGCGGCCTGCTGATGCAGGCGGCCCTGGCCGACCCGCGCCCCACCCGCGACGAGATCGAAACACTGTTCCGGCGGGCGATCGAGGGACCGGCGGCCTGAACTTGTTGACAGCCGCGCGTGGCGGCAGTCACTCTGTTCCGGAGTGAGCAACAAGACGCGTTCTGCGCAACTACTCCCGAACTGATCCGCGGAGAGGACCACGCCGGTGACCGCAATCGATCTCCCGCCGAGCCTGCTCGCCACCCTGCCCGGCGCCGCCTACACCGACCCGGCGATCTTCGCGGCCGAACAGGCGAAGATCTTCGAGGCGGACTGGTTCTGCGCCGTGCGCAGCGCCGACCTCACCGGGCCCGGGGCGTTCGAGACCGTCCAGATCGGTAAGGAGAGCGTGCTCGTTTCGCGGGGCCGCGACGGCAAGCTCAACGCGTTCCTCAACGTCTGCCGCCACCGCGGCGCCCGGCTGTGCACGTCCGAAACCGGTACCGTCAAGCGCGCCTTCCAGTGCCCGTACCACGCCTGGACGTACGGCCTCGACGGCAAGCTGATCGCCGCGCCCAACCTCACCGGGATGCCGGACGTCGACCGCACCGAATTCGGGCTGACCAAGGTCCACCTGCGGGAATGGCTCGGCTACGCCTGGGTCTGCCTGGCCGACGAGCCGCCGTCGTTCGAGGAGACCGTGATCGGGGCGGTCACCGAGCGGCTCGGCGGCCCGGCCGAGATCGACGCCTACGGCATCGACGGCCTGGCGCTGGGCAAGCGCATCGAGTACGACGTGAAGGCGAACTGGAAGCAGATCATCGAAAACTTCATGGAGTGCTACCACTGCGCGACGATCCACCCCGAGCTCACCGAGGTCCTCCCGGAGTTCGCCGACGGGTACGCCGCGCAGTACTACGTCGGCCACGGCGCCGAGTTCGGCGGCGACATCAAGGGCTTCACCGTCGACGGCAGCGAAGGCGTCGACCGCCTCCCCGGCGTCACCGAAGCCCAGGACCGCAAGTACTACGCGATCACCATCAAACCGGGCGTCTTCGTCAACCTCGTCCCGGACCACGTCATCCTGCACCGGATGTTCCCCCTGGCCCCGGACCGGACGCTGGTCCGCTGCGACTGGCTCTACCTGCCCGAGGTGGTTTCATCGGGCCGCGACCTCAGCCGGTCGGTCGAGCTGTTCCACCGCGTCAACCTGCAGGACTTCGAGGCGTGCGAACGCTGCCAGCTGGCGATGGACTCGCGGTCGTACGCCAACGGGGGTGTGCTCGTGCCCAGCGAGCACCACATCGGCGCGTTCCACGACTGGGTCCGGGCGAGGCTGGCTTAGATCAGCGCCCGGATGGCGGCCTCGAACCCGGTGACGTGCGCATGAGTCAGCGCGGCCGCCTTCTCGGCGTCACCCTCGATGATCGCGGTGAGGAGCGGGACGTGCTCGTCGACGTGGCCGGCCATCCCGGACAGCCGGGGCACGAACACGCACCAGATCCGGGTGGCCAGGTTGTCGTACTGGATCAGCGTGTCTTCGAGGAACGGGTTGTGCACGCACCGGTAAATGGCCCGGTGCAGGGCGAGATCGGTGCGCAGCAGCTCGGCGTTGCCCCGGTCCGGGGCGCCCGCGTCGAGCTGCGCGCGCAGCTCGGTCAGCGCGGCCCGGTCGGCGTCGGTCGCGCGTTCGGCCGCGGCGGCCGTCGCCATCGGTTCGAGGGTGCGCCGGACCTCGGAGATGTGCGCGAGGTCGGAGATGTTGACGTCGGTGGCGAACGTCCCGCGCCGCGGGTAGGCGACGACCAGGCGTTCGGACTCCAGCCGCTTCAGCGCTTCGCGGATCGGCGTCCGGCCCATGCCGAGTGCGGTGCCGAGCTCCTCTTCGTTGAGCGGGGAGCCCGGCGGGATGTCCAGCATGACCAGGCGATCACGGACGAACAGGTACGCCTGTTCGGCCAGCGACGGGGGATTGACCTGCGGATGCATGGCGCTTAGCCTACATCGACGATTGATATATCAGAAGTCGACCAGTCCTCGGAGGACGCTCGATGACCGATCTGCCGGAGCACCCGGACTTCCTCTGGGACAACCCCGAGCCTCGCAAGAGCTACGACGTGGTCATCGTCGGTGGCGGCGGGCACGGCCTCGCCACCGCCTACTACCTGGCCAAGCAGGGCATCACGAACGTGGCCGTGCTGGAGAAGGGCTGGCTGGCCGGCGGGAACATGGCCCGCAACACCACGATCATCCGCTCCAACTACCTCTGGGACGAGAGCTCCGGGATCTACGAGCACTCCCTCAAGCTCTGGGAAGGCCTCGAAGAGGACCTCGGCTACCCCATCCTGTTCAGCCAGCGCGGGGTGCTGAACCTGGCGCACAGCCTGCAGGACGTCCGCGACAGCGTCCGGCGCGTCGAGGCCAACAAGCTCAACGGCATCGACGCCGAATGGGTGGACGCCGACGGCGTCAAGGAGATCTGCCCGATCGTCAACACCTCGCCGGACGTCCGCTACCCGGTGCTCGGCGCGACCTTCCAGCCGCGCGCGGGCATCGCGAAGCACGACTACGTGGCCTGGGGGTTCGCCCGCGCGGCGCACGAGATGGGCGTCGACCTCATCCAGAACTGCGAGGTCACCGGCATCACCACGAGCAGCGGGCGGGTCACCGGCGTCGAGACGTCGAGGGGCCGGATCGCCGCGGGCAAGGTGGGGTTGTGCGCGGCCGGGCACACGTCGGTGCTGGCCCGCATGGTGGGTCTCGACCTGCCGCTGACGTCGCACCCGTTGCAGGCGCTGGTGTCCGAGCTGCTCGAACCGATCCACCCGACGGTCGTCATGTCGAACGCCGTGCACGTCTACGTTTCCCAGGCGCACAAAGGCGAACTGGTGATGGGTGCGGGCATCGACAGCTACCACGGATACGGGCAGCGCGGTTCGTTCCACATCATCGAGCAGCAGATGGCGGCCGCACTGGAGCTGTTCCCGGTGTTCGCACGGGCGCACCTGCTGCGGACCTGGGCCGGGATCGTCGACACCAGCCCGGACGCCTCGCCGATCATCGGCCTCACGCCGGTCGAGAACCTGTTCCTCAACTGCGGCTGGGGCACCGGTGGTTTCAAGGCCACCCCCGGTGTCGGGGACGTCTTCGCCGCGACCATCGCGCGCGGCAAGCCCCATGAGTACGCCGAACCGTTCAGCTTGGACCGGTTCACCACCGGCGCCCTCGTCGACGAGCACGGCGCCGCCGCCGTCGCGCACTAGGAGTACTGCCATGCAACTGATCCCCTGCCCCTGGTGCGGCCCCCGTGAGGAAGCCGAGTTCCACTACGGCGGCCAAGCGCACGTCGCCTACCCGGCGGATCCCTCGGCGCTGTCGGACGAGGAGTGGGCGAAGTTCGTCTTCTTCCGCGAGAACCCGAGCGGGCCGTTCGCCGAGCGGTGGAGCCACTCCGCGGGTTGCCGCCGGTGGTTCAACGCCGTCCGCGACACCCGCACCCACGACCTCCTGGCGGTCTACCGCCTCGACGAGCCCAGGCCGGTGATCCCGTGACCCGACTGTCCGGCGTCCCGCTCAAGTTCACCTTCGACGGCCGGGAGCTGACCGGCTACCTCGGCGACACCCTGGCGTCCGCCTTGCTGGCCAACGGCGTCCACCACGTCGCGACCAGCATCAAGTACGGCCGGCCGCGAGGCATCGTCGGCGCCGGTGTCGAGGACTCGAACGCCTTGGTGCAGATCGAAAAGCCGTTCCCCGAGCCGATGCTTTCGGCCACGACGGTCGAGCTGTACGACGGTCTGGAAGCCCGCGGCCTGCGCGGCCAGGGACGGCTCGCCACCGAGCCGGACCCGGCGCGGTACGACGCCAAGCACGCCCACTGCGACGTCCTGGTCATCGGCGCCGGCCCCGCCGGGCGAGCCGCCGCCGCTGCGGCGGAAGGCCGGGTCCTGCTCGTGGACGACCAGCCCGACGGCGAGGCGCCGGAAGGAGTCCGGTTCCTCTCGCGCACGACGGCGTTCGGTGTCTACGACGACGGTTTCGTGCTCGCCCTCGAGCGCCGCGGCGAACCTCCCGAGCGCATCTCGCGACAGCGGGTGTGGCGGATCCGGGCGAAGCGGATCGTCGTCGCCACCGGTGCGCACGAACGGCCGATCGTCTTCCCGGACAACGACCGCCCCGGCATCATGCTCGCTTCGGCCGCGCGCACGTACCTGAACCGGTACGGCGTTCTCGCCGGGCGGCGGGTGGTCGTGTTCACCACCAACGACTCC
Source organism: Amycolatopsis sp. NPDC003731 (assembly GCF_053586895.1). Lineage (NCBI taxonomy): Bacteria > Bacillati > Actinomycetota > Actinomycetes > Pseudonocardiales > Pseudonocardiaceae > Amycolatopsis > Amycolatopsis sp. NPDC003731. Next base: position 28,199 of record NZ_JBSFNC010000062.1, read on the forward strand.
GCCTACGAAGCCGCCTCCGACCTGGCGGCGGCCGGAGCCGAGATCGTGCGGATCGTCGACGCCCGCGAGGGCCACGGCGTCATCGGCACCGACGGCGACACCCACATCACGGCCGCCCACGTCGCCAAGCTGGGCGAGCTGCAGGGTGAGCGCGTCGCGTGCGACCTGCTGCTCGTGTCCGGCGGCTGGAACCCGGCCGTGCACCTCTACAGCCAGGCTCGCGGCACCCTCCGGTACGCCCCGGAACTCGGTGCCTACGTCCCGGCCGGCGATCTGCCGGACGTGACCGTCGTGGGCGCGGCCGCGGGCGAAGGACTGCCGGAGACCAAGGTGCTCTGGCAGGTGCCGGCACCCGAGTCCGAAGTGGACACGCGGTTCGTCGACCAGCAACGGGACGCCACGGTGTCCGACGTCCTGCGCGCCACCGGTGCCGGTCTGCGCTCGCTGGAGCACGTCAAGCGGTACACGACCATCGGCACCGCGCACGACCAGGGCAAGACGTCCGGCATGCTCGCCGCCGGCATCACCGCCGAGGCGCTGGGCGTCGACCTCGCCCACCGCCGTCCGACGACGTTCCGGCCGCCGTACACGCCGGTGCCGTTCGCCGCGCTGGCCGGGCGGAATCGCGGCGACCTGCACGATCCCGTGCGCGTCACGACGATCCACCCGTGGCACGTCGAGCACGGCGCCGAGTTCGAGAACGTCGGCCAGTGGAAGCGGCCGTGGTACTACCCGCGGCCCGGCGAGCCGATGGCCGACGCCGTGAAACGCGAGTGCCGGGCGGCCCGCAACGACGTCGCATGCATGGACGGGTCCACCCTGGGCAAGATCGACGTCCAGGGCCCGGACGCCGGCTGGTTCCTCGACATGCTCTACACGAACCTGATGAGCACCCTCAAGGTCGGCCGCATCCGCTACGGCGTGATGTGCGGCGTCGACGGCATGGTGCTCGACGACGGAACCGTCATCCGCGTCGGCGAGGAGCGGTTCCTGGTCACCACGACCACCGGCAACGCGGCGAAGGTCCTCGAGTGGATGGAGGAGTGGCTCCAGACGGAGTGGCCGCAGCTGCGCGTCTTCGCGACGTCGGTCACCGAGCACTGGACCACGATCCCGCTGGTCGGCCCGCGCTCGCGGGAAGTCCTCGGCCGCCTGGCCCCGGGCCTCGACGTCTCCAACGAGGCCTTCGGGTTCATGACCTGGCAGGACGCCGAGGTCGCCGGCCTGCGGGCGCGTGTCTGCCGGATCAGCTTCTCCGGCGAGCTGGCCTACGAGATCAACGTCCCGTCCTGGCACGGGCCCGCCCTCTGGCAGGCCGTCGTGGACCAAGGGGCGACGCCGTACGGCACCGAGACCATGCACGTCCTGCGCGCCGAGAAGGGCTACCCGATCATCGGCCAGGACACCGACGGCACGGTCACCCCGCAGGACCTCGGCATGTCCTGGGCGGTGTCGAAGAAGAAAGCCGACTTCATCGGCAAGCGCTCGTTCGCCCGCGCGGAGAACAACCGGCCGGATCGCAAGCACCTGGTCGGATTGCTCCCGGTCGATCCGGCGGTGCTGCTGCCCGAAGGCTCGCAGATCATCGAATCCGAGACGGTGCCGGAGCCGCCGGTGCGGATGCTCGGCCACGTCACCTCCAGCTACGACAGCGCCGCCCTCGGCCGCACCTTCGCGCTCGCCCTGGTGCGCTCCGGCCGGGAGCGGATCGGCGAAACGCTGTACGTGCCGGTCGGGGACCAGGTGGTGCCGGTGACCGTGACCGAATCCGTCCTCTTCGACAAGGAAGGAGCCCGCCGTGACGGTTGACCTCACCGAAGAGAAGTTCCGCACCCAGCTCACCGTCCGCCTCCGCGAGGGCGAGTCGCTCCTCGGCGTCCCGCTGCCCGGTGCGTGCACCTTCACCAGCGGCAACGACGTCGAAATCCTCTGGATGGGCCCCGACGAATACCTCGTCCTCGCCGAACCCGGCCGCCAGGCCGAACTGGAAGCGGCGCTCTCCCGTGAATGCGACGCCGTGGTGGACGTCTCGGCCCAGCGCAACGTCTACCGGCTCACCGGGTCGCACGCCGCTGAAGTGCTGGCGCACGGGTGCTCGATCGACCTGGAGGTGTCGCCGCCCGGCACCTGCGTCCAGACGTTGTTCGCGCGCACCGGCATCGTGCTGATGGTCCGGGAAGACGGCTACACGATCCTCGTGCGCCAGTCCTTTTCGGACTACTTCCGGGCGTGGCTGGCCGACGCGAGCCTGGAGTACGTCCCGTGACCTTCACCCTGACGCTGAAGTGCCCGGAACGCTCGGGCATCGTCCACGCCGTCACGACGTTCCTGGTCGGGCAGGGCTGCGACATCGTCGAGCACCAGCAGTTCGACGACGACGTCCGCGGCTCGCTCTTCCTGCGCACGTCCTTCACCTGCGCCGAACCGGCCACAGTGGACGACCTGACCCGCGCGTTCGCCCCGGTGGCCGGGGACTTCGGCATGGAGTTCGGCTTCTCCGACGGCACCCCGCCCCGGATCCTCGTGATGGTGTCGAAGTTCGGGCACTGCCTCAACGACCTGCTCTTCCGCTGGCGCGCGGGCGGCCTCGGCGCCGAGATCGCGGTGGTCGTCTCCAACCACGAGGACCTCCGGCCGATGGCCGAGGCGGCCGGGGTGCCGTTCGTGCACGTCCCGGTCACGCCGGACACCAAGCCGGAAGCCGAGCAGCGGCTGCTCGACCTGGTCGGGGCGTACTCCGCCGATCTCGTCGTGCTCGCCCGGTACATGCAGGTGCTGTCGAACGAGCTGTGCCAGAAGCTCGAAGGCCGCGCGATCAACATCCACCACTCGTTCCTGCCGGGGTTCAAGGGCGCCAAGCCCTACCACCAGGCCTACGACCGCGGCGTCAAGTACGTCGGCGCGACCGCGCACTACGTCACGCCCGACCTCGACGAGGGCCCGATCATCGAGCAGGAGGTCCAGCGCGTCGACCACACGTACTCGCCGCGCGAGCTCGTGACCGTCGGCCGCGACGCCGAAGCGCTCGCCCTCTCGCGCGCGGTCCGCTGGCACTGCGAACGCCGCGTCCTGCTCAACGGCAACAGCACCGTCGTCTTCCGGTAGAAGGAGTTCCGCCATGAGTGCACCGAAGGTCGTGATCATCGGCGCCGGCATCGTCGGCGCGAACCTGGCCGACGAGCTGACCGCCCGCGGCTGGACCGACGTCACCGTGCTCGACCGGGGCCCGCTGCCGCGCACCGGCGGGTCCACCTCGCACGCGCCCGGCCTGGTGTTCCAGACCAACGCGTCCAAGGCGATGACGGACTTCGCGAAGTACACCGTGTCGAAGTTCCTGGAGCTGGACTGCTTCCTCCAGGTCGGCGGCATGGAGGTGGCGACCACCCCGGCGCGCTGGGAGGACCTCAAGCGCAAGCACGGCTGGGCGACGTCGTGGGGCGTGCTCGGCTCGCTGATCGACGCCGACGAATGCGTCCGGCGCTGGCCGCTCCTGGACGGTTCGCGGATCTTCGGGGCGCTGCACGTCCCGACCGACGGGCTCGCGCGGGCCGCCAAGGCCGTCGAAGTGCTGGCCGCACGCGCGAGTTCGCGGGGGGCCCGGTTCATCGGTTCCACGCGGGTGACCGACGTGCTCCAAGAGGGTGGGCGCGTCACCGGCGTCCGGACCGACCAGGGCGACTTCCCGGCCGACGTCGTCGTCTCGTGCGCCGGGTTCTGGGGCCGGGAGATCGGCGCGATGGCCGGCATGGACGTCCCGCTGCTGCCACTGGCCCACCAGTACGTCAAGACCGGGCAGGTCGCGGAACTCGCCGGGCGCAACACCGAAGACGTCGAAGCGAGCCTGCCGATCCTGCGGCACCAGGACCAGGACCTGTACTTCCGCGAGCACGTCGACCGGCTCGGCATCGGCTCCTACGCCCACCGGCCCATGCCCGTCGACGAGTCCACTTTGGATCCCGTGGTGACCGAGACGGCCATGCCCTCCATGCTGCCCTTCACCGAGGACGACTTCGCGCCTTCGTGGGAGCAGAGCCAGCTGCTCCTGCCCGCACTGCGTCAGACCAAGGTGGAAGAGGGCTTCAACGGCATTTTCTCCTTCACCCCGGACGGCCAGTCGCTGGTCGGCGAGTCGGCCGACGTCCGCGGGTTCTGGCTCGCCGAGGCGATCTGGGTGACGCACTCCGCCGGCATCGCCAAGGCGGTCGCCGAACTGCTCGTCGACGGGCATTCCGAAGTGGACACCCACGACATCGACGTCCACCGCTTCGAAGAGGTGCAGCTCGCGCCGTCGTACGTCAGCGAGACGGCGCAGCAGAACTTCGTCGAGGTCTACGACATCCTGCACCCGGTGCAGCCCAAGCTGTCCCCGCGTGACCTGCGCGTGACGCCGTTCCACGCCCGGCAGCGGGAGCTGGACGCGGTGTTCCTGGAGGCGGGCGGCTGGGAGCGGCCGCACTGGTTCGAAGCGAACGCGCCCCTGCTCAAGAAGCTGCCGCATGAGGCCCACCCGCCGGCGCGGGACGCGTGGTCGGCGCAGTTCCACTCGCCGATCGCGGCGGCCGAGGCGTGGCAGACGCGCAACGGCGTCGCGCTCTACGACATGACGCCGCTCAAACGCGTGGAGATCAGCGGCCCGGGGTCCCTGGGGTTCCTGCAGTCGCTGACCACCAACCAGCTGGACAAATCGGTCGGCTCGGTGACGTACACGCTGATGCTCGACAACGCCGGCGGCATCCGCAGCGACGTCACGGTGGCGCGGCTCGAGCCCGACGTGTTCCAGGTCGGCATCAACGGCAACATCGACGTCGACCACTTCGTCAAGCACGCGCCGGCCGGGGTGCGGGTCCGGGACACCACCGGCGGGACGTGCTGCATCGGCGTCTGGGGGCCGCTGGCGCGGGACCTCGTGCAGCCGCTCTCACGCGAGGACTTCTCGCACACCGGGCTGAAGTACTTCCGGGCCCGGAAGGCGCGGATCGCCGGGGTGCCGGTGGTCGCGATGCGACTGTCCTATGTGGGCGAACTCGGCTGGGAGATCTACACCGGCGCGGACAACGGCCTGCGGCTGTGGGACGCGCTGTGGGCGGCCGGGCAGCCCCTCGGCGTCATCGCGGCCGGGCGGGCGGCGTTCAACAGCCTGCGGCTGGAGAAAGGCTACCGGCTGTGGGGCACGGACATGACGACCGAGCACGACCCGTACGAGGCGGGCGTCGACTTCGCCGTGCGCCTGGCGAAGGGCGACTTCCTGGGCCGGGAGGCGATCGAGGGCCGGACACCGTCGCGGCGGCTGCGGTGCCTGATGATCGACGACGGCCGCACGGTCGTGCTCGGCAAGGAACCGGTGTTCGTCGACGGCGTGGCCTCGGGGTACGTCACGAGTGCGGCGTACGGGTACACCGTCGGGCGGCCGATTGCCTACGCGTGGCTCCCGGCGTCGGCGGACATCGGCAGCCGGGTGGAGATCGAGTACTTCGGCCGCCGGGTCGCGGCCACCGTGGCCGCCGAGCCACTGGTCGACCCCGGCATGGAACGGATCCGGCGCTGAGTGGCGTAACGCCGATCACGTCGGGTCACGCTCGGCTCTCGAACGGGTAATCCACAGCAAGTCCATGGAAGCGCACCAGGAAATTCTCAGGATCGAGGCGTTTCCTGGTGAGGCCGGAGGCTTGTCGAGAGCTGGAGCTGTGCATGAGCGAGTACGACCGAGGACCGCAGGGCGGCGGCGAGTACCCGTACGGCTACGGCCAGGGCGGGTACTCGCCGGACTTCTACGGCCGGAACGGGTATCCGCAGGACCACGGCTACGAGCAGTACCGGCAGCCCGGGGAGCAGGGCTACTACGAGCAGCCGCGTGACCAGTGGGGACGCCCGTACCCGGCTTACGCCTACCCGCAGCCCGCCTACCAGCCGCCGCCGCGCAAACGTCACCCGTTCCGCGCGCTGAGCTTCGCGATCGTCGCGATCGCGCTGGCCGTGGTCGCCGGGCTCGGGATCGGGCACCTGATCTCCGGGGCGAACGCGCCCACCGCGAGCGGCAACCAGAACTTCGGCTTCTCCGGGCAGCCGAGCGAGACCAAGGCGGTCCTGGACGTCGACGCCGTCTCGGCCAAGGTCAACCCGGCCATCGTGAACATCAACACCGAGCTCGGGCTGCAGGGCGCCGCCGCGGCGGGCACCGGCATCGTGCTCACCGCCGACGGCGAGGTGCTGACCAACAACCACGTCGTGGCCGGCGCGACCAGCATCAAGGTGACCAGCATCGGCACCGGCGACACGTACCAGGCGGAGGTCGTCGGCTACGACCGCACCGAGGACGTCGCGGTCCTGCAGCTGCAGGACGCCTCCGGCCTGCCGACGGCGTCGATCGGCGACTCGTCGACGACCCAGGTGGGCGATCAGATCCTCGGCCTCGGCAACGCGGGCGGCCGCGGCGGCGACCCGGTGCCGGCCCCGGGCACGGTGACGGCCCTGGACCAGTCGATCACGGCGTCGGACGAGTCCAGTGGCTCGTCCGAGCAGCTCACCGGGCTCATCCAGGTCCGGGCGAACATCGAGTCGGGGGACTCCGGTGGCCCGCTGGTCAACGCGAACGCCCAGGTCATCGGCGTCAACACGGCGGCATCGACCGGCTACCAGCTGAACGGCCGCCGCAGCGGCGGCACGGGCCAGGGCTTCGCGATCCCGATCAACCAGGCGGTCGACATCGCCCACAAGATCGTCGCGGGCCAGGCCACGGACAAGATCCACATCGGCAAGACGGCGTTCATCGGCGTCTCGGTGACGGACGGCCAGGGAGGGGCCAGGGTCCGCGAGGTGGTCCAGCGCGGCCCGGCCCAGAAGGCCGGCCTCGCGGCGGGCGACGTGATCACGGCCATCGACGGCAAGCCGGTCACCTCGGCGACGACGTTGACGAACGTGATGGACACCCACCACCCGGGCGACCAGCTGACGTTGACGGTGACCCGGGCTACGGGTGGGCAGCAGCAGATCCAGGTGAAGGCGATCGAGGGCCCGACCGGCTGACCGCTTCGCGCGCTGGCTGCTCGCGGGCCGGTGGCCGCTGTGGGGACGAGGCCGTCGAGGTGGCGGTGCCAACTTTCGTGGGCAGCCCGCGCGGGGGCCGATTGCCCGGGGCGGGCCCGACCGGCTAGCGCAGGAATTCCGCCAGTACCTCGCGGTGCGTCTGCTTCGCCGCGAGGTACTTCTCCCGGCCCGCCTCCGTGATCGTCACGAAGATGCCGCGCCGGTCCATCTCGCACAGGGCTCGCTCGACCAGGCCCTCCTTCTCCAGGCGGGCGACCAGCCTGGACGTGGCGCTCTGGCTCAGGTGAATGGCCTCGGTGAGGTCCGCCGAGCGGCACTTGGACTCGCCGGTCGCGACGCGCTCCAGGGCTTCGAACTCGTTCGCGCCGATGCCGTGGCGCTCTTGGAGGCGGCACTCCAGCTTGCTGAACACGGCCGAGTAGCGGGCCAGCAGCTCGTGCCACTCCTGGACCAGTTCCTTCTCGGCGACGTCGCTCACGGCGACCAACTTAGCATGCGCAGACATCAGATGCAAACACATTAAATGCTTGGACATTAGATGCGCGTGCATGTAATGTCGCCGCCATGAGCTCTTCCGTGTCCTTGTCCACCACTTCAACGCGGTGGGACGCACGTCTCTGGGGTGTCCTGCTCACCGTCTCGATCGTCATCGGCCTCGACGCGCTCGACGTGTCGATGGTCGGGGTCGCGCTCCCGGCCATCCAGGCCGACCTCGGCCTGTCCACCAACGCGCTGCAATGGGTCGTCAGCGGGTACGTCCTCGGCTACGGCGGCCTGCTGCTGCTCGGCGGCCGCACCGCCGACCTGCTCGGCCGCCGCCGGGTGTTCCTCGTCGCCGTGGCCGTGTTCGCGCTGGCTTCGCTGCTCGGCGGCCTGGTCGACGACGGTGCCCTGCTCATCGCGAGCCGGTTCATCAAGGGCCTGGCCGCCGCGTTCACTGCACCGGCCGCGCTGTCCATCATCACCACGACCTTCCAAGAAGGCCCGGCCCGCAACAAGGCGATCAGCATCTTCGCCGTGTTCGGCGCCAGCGGCTACTCCGCCGGCCTGGTGTTCTCCGGCCTGCTGACCGAGGTCGGCTGGCGCTGGACGTTCCTGCTGCCCGCCCCGATCGCGCTGGTCGCGCTGGTGGCGGCGTGGAAGCTGATCCCGTCGTACCGCGCCGAAGAAGGCCGCGGCTACGACTTCCCGGGCGCCGTCACCGGCGCGGCCGGCTCGCTGCTGCTGGTGTTCGGCGTCGTCGAGGCGCCGGAGATCGGCTGGGCGGCCCCGCGCACGCTGATCACGTTCGCCGTCGCCCTCGCCCTGCTGGTGACGTTCGTGGTCATCGAGAAGCGCAGCCGCCACCCGTTGCTGCGCCTGGGCATCCTGCGCTCGGGCCCGCTGGCCCGCGCGAACCTCGGTGGCGCCCTGTTCTTCGGCGCGTACATCGGTTTCCAGTTCGTCGTGATGCTGTACCTGCAGCGGGTCCTGGGCTGGTCGGCGCTGCAGACGGCGCTGGGTTTCCTGCCGGCGGCGCTGATCGTGGCGTTCGGCTCCCCGCGCATCGAGCCGCTGATCGACCGGGTCGGCACGCCCCGCACGATCTTCGCGGGCGTGGTCTCCCACGTCATCGGGTACGCGCTGTTCCTGCGCATCGACGAGCACTCGGGGTACGCGGGCAGCGTGCTGCCGAGCATGATCCTGCTGGGCATCGGTTTCACGCTGGCCTTCTCGTCGCTCAACATCCAGGCCACGGCCGGCATCGCGGACGACGAGCAGGGTCTGGCCGGCGGCCTGCTGAACACGTCCCTGCAGGTCGGCGGCGCGATCGGGCTCGCGGTGGTGATGGCGGTCCTGACCGCCAACGGCGGCCGTGAAGCCTCGCCCGCCGCGCTGCTGACCGGGCTGACGCCGGCGTTGAGCGTGGTCACCGGGATCGCGGTGCTGGGCCTGCTGATCGCGATCAGCGGCCTGGTGGCCCGGAAGCGGCCGGCCGAGGAGCCGGTCGTGCCGCAGGAGGACCTGCTGGCCCTCGCGGACTGAGCCGGCCGAGGGGACCGCGGAAGGGCCACCAGCCGGGGGGATGGTGGCCCTTCTCCGGCAAGGCCAGGCGCTTCACCGGGCGACCCGCTCGTCCGTGCCCGGCACCTTCGCCGTCGCGATGGCGATGCGGTTCCACGTGTTGATCGTGAAGATCAGCGCGAGGAGCTGGGCCAGTTCCTCCTCGCCGAACTCCTCGAGCGCCCGGGCGTAGACGTCGTCGGGGACGCCACCCGCGATCTGCGTGACGGCTTCGGTCAGCGCCAGCGCCGCCCGCTCCTTCGCGCTGAAGAAGTGGCCGGCCTCGTGCCACACCGCGACCATGTGCAGCCGCTCCTCGCTTTCGCCGGCCTTGCGGGCGTCCGAGGTGTGCATGTGCAGGCAGTACGCGCAGCGGTTGACCTGCGACGCGCGGATCTGGACCAGCTCGACCAGCGCGGGGTCGAGCCCGGCGCGAGCCGCGGCGTCGAAGCCGATCAGGGCCTTGAAGGCCTTCGGGGCGGTCTTGGCGAAGTTGATGCGGGAGTTCGTCATGACCAGAAATCTACGGCCGGTTTGACCCACCTGTATGGTGCATTTCCGTGGCAAAAAACTGGGTCAATTCCGGCGAACGCGACCTCCACCTGGAGCTGGGACCCGGCAGCAAGCGGGCCGCGCTCATCGCCGCGCTGCGGGACGCCGTCCGCGCCGGACGGCTCGCCCCCGGCACCCGGTTGCCGCCCTATCGCTCCCTCGCCACCGACCTCGGGCTGGCCCGCAACACCGTTGCCGACGCCTACGCGGAGCTGGTCGCCGAAGGGTGGCTCACCGCCGTCCAGGGCTCCGGTACCCGGGTCGCCGAGCGGGCCGAGCCGCTGAAACCGGTCCGGGCCCCGGCCCGGAGACCGGCCGCGGCGAAACCGGCGTACAACCTCCGCCAAGGGCAGCCGGACGCGACGGCGTTCCCGCGCACCGAATGGCTCGCCGCCGCCCGGCGCGCGCTCGGCGTGGCGCCCCACGACGCCTTCGGCCCCGGCGACCCGCGCGGCCGCCCGGAACTGCGGGAAGCCCTCGTCCAGTACCTCGCGCGCGCCCGCGGTGTGCGGACGTCGCCGGAACGGATCGTCGTCTGCTCGGGCTTCGCGCACGCCCTGTGGCTGCTGTTCCCGGCCGTGCTGCGCGGGCCGCTCGCCGTCGAGTCCTACGGCCTCGCGTTCCACCGCTCGATCTTCGCCACCGCCGGCGTCCGGACGATCCCGCTGGACCTGGACGAACGCGGCGCGCGCGTCGAGGACCTCGACGTCCCGAGGGTGCTCCTGACGCCCGCGCACCAGTTCCCGACCGGCGGCCCGCTGCACCACGACCGCCGCACCGCGGTCCTCGGGCACGTTCGCGCGACCGGGGGCGTGCTCATCGAGGACGACTACGACGGCGAGTTCCGCTACGACCGCAAGCCGGTCGGCGCGGTCCAGGGCCTCGACCCCGAGCACGTCGTCTACGTCGGCTCGGTGAGCAAAAGCCTTTCGCCCGCGCTGCGCCTGGGCTGGCTGGTGCTGCCGGGGCACCTGGTCGACCCGGTGCTGGCCGCGAAAGGCGAGCGCGAGGCCTGGGCGAGTGTGCTCGACCAGCTCACGCTGGCCGAATTCCTGACCGCGGGCGGGTACGACCGGCACATCCGCCGGATGCGCCAGCACTACCGCCGCCGGCGCGACCACCTGGTCACCGCGCTCGCCGAGCGGGCACCGCACGTGACGCCGACCGGGATCGCCGCCGGCCTGCACGCCGTGCTGCGGCTTCCGCCGGGCACCGAGAAAGCCGCGCTGAAGGCCGCGGCCTGGCAGGGACTGGCGCTGGACGGCCTGGCCGCGTTCCGGCACCCGGACAGCACGATGTCCACAATGGACGGGTTGGTGGTCGGCTACGCGACCCCGCCGGAACACGCCTACCCCGCGGCCGTCGACGCGCTGTGCCGCGCGCTGCCGCCCGCGTGAGACCTACCCGGCGGCCAGGTGCGGGCCCACGCGAACCTGCACTGTCTCGAATGACTCATTCGGGACCTCCGCGGTCCCGAATGAGTCATTGGCGACACTGAACCCGCGACACCGGACCGCTCCCGAGCCGGCCTACCCGACGATGTCGATCTCGAACGGCTCGGCCGCGCTGTAGTTGATGTCCGCCCACACCGCGCCCGGCAGGTCGTACCGCCGGTGCGACGTCAGCTTCGAGTTGTACCCGCCCGTCTTCGTCGGGTTGTGGCCGACACCCTGGTGGTCGCTGCCCCAGGCGTAGATGTCGCCGACCCACATCGGCTTCGCGAAGCCGTCGCCGCCGAGGCGCGGGCGGATGATGACCGCCGCGGCGGAACTGCCGGACAGGAACACCCGCACCGCGTTCTCCGCGGCGTTCGGCGGGGTCACGGTGATGCGTTCCATGATCTCCACTCCACTCGAAGGGCCGGAGCCGTCCACGCCGGGCCAGTAGTCGGCGACGGACGACACGTCGTAGCCGGGGGCGACGTTCCCGCGGTACTGCTTGGCGATCGCGCCGGCCGGGATGGCGGGATCGCCGTTGTAGTGCGCGATCCAGTAGTGCGGCTCGGCGACACCGGCGGACGAGAACGCCGCCCGCACCGACGGCCAGGTCGACAGGTTGCAGTAGATCGTCGGGTCCGCGCCCGCCGCGCGGCGCATCCGGACCCAGCCCGGCGCTTCGGCCGGGGTGGCGTCGCCGGGCTCGACGTCGAGGACGTGCCCGTCGTTCGTCACGGCCTTCTTGACGATGGTCACCTTGACCGCGGTGGGAAACCGCGCCCAGTCGGCGGGCGTCCAGGGCGGCAGCTTGATCCGGTCGATGTAGCCGGCGACCATCCGGGCGTCCGCGGGGATGTTCGCGGCCGTCACCGCGTCGTACATGGTGCGCACGGGCTGGCCTTTCGTTCCGGGATTCGCCATCGTGCAATTACCCGTGTGGGACGGCGGTCAAGCACGAACCGCGTCACCGCACGGTCAATCACCAAAACGGCCGCAGCACGTCATTCCTTCACCGGACGCTCACGCACCCGTGGTGACGTTCCGCTTCCGGTACTGGCTTCCCGCTCACCCGGCTGGCAAGCTGCCACCACCTCACCACGGAAGGACGTGCATGGCGGCACACCCGGCGCGGGCCCGGCGGATCGACGCGCGGGTCGTCGTCCTGAGCGCGCTGCTGGTGGTCGCGCTGCTGGCGTGGGCCGGGTTCGACTACCTGAAGAACCGGCTGGCCGGCGGCGGCTGCGACACGACGACCGCGGTGCACCTCACGGCCGCGCCGGACATCGCGCCGGTGCTGACCGAGCTCGCCCGGACCGTCCCGGCGCGGGACTGCTACTCCGTCGACGTCACCGCGAGCCCGTCGACGGCCACCGCGACCGCGCTGGAGGCCAACGGCGCGAACGGCCCGGACGTCTGGGTGCCGGAGTCGAGCACCTGGCTGCTGCAGGCCCGTGACGGCGGCGCGTGGAACCTCCCCGAGTCCGGCCAGCCGGTGGCGAGCTCGCCGGTGGTGCTGGCGCTGACCGAAGACGTCGCCAAGCGGGCCGGCTGGCCCGGGAAGTCGCCGTCCTGGGCCGACGTCCTGGCCGGGAGCCCGGTCGGGCTGCCCGACCCGGCCCGGGACCCGGCCGCCATCGGTGCGCTGATCGGCCTGCAGCAGGTGACCAAGAACGCGCCCGATCCGGCCGCGGCGTTCACCGAGGAGATCCGCAAGCTCTCGGCGGTGAAGCAGCCGTACACCGCGTGGCCGGCCTCGGAGCAGTCGGTGCTGGCGCGCAAGCTCGTCGCCGCCTACCCGGCTGCCGGGGTGCCGAGCTTCGACTACCCGTACGTCGTGCTCCCGCGGGCTTCGGAGGCCTCGCGCTCGGCGGCCGAACGGTTCCTGCGGCTGCTGCTCGACCAGACCGCCACCAAGGCGTTCGCGGACGGCGGGTTCCGGACGCCGTCCGGGCAGCTGCTCGGCGATCGTCCGCGCGACACCCGCACGGACGCCGGGCCGCGCCCGGCCGGCCCGCCCGCGCCCGAAGCGATGTACGGCGTGCTCCAAGCCTGGGCCGGGGCCAACCTCAGCGCCCGCGTCCAGGTGCTGCTCGACGTGTCCGGCTCGATGGCCGCCACCGTGCCCGGCACCGGCCGCAGCCGGATGTCGCTGACCCTGGAAGCCGCGACCCAGGGGCTCGGGCTGTTCAAGCCGACCACCGAGATCGGTCTCTGGCTGTTCTCGACCAAGCTCGACGGCACCAAGGACTACAAGGAACTGCTGCCGATGCGGTCGATCGCCGAGCAGCTGGCCGCGGGCGGGGTGGCGACCCTGCAGGCGGTCAAGCCGAAGCCCGGCGGTGCGACCGGGCTGTACGACTCGATCCTCGCCGCGTACCAGAACGCCCGGCAGAGCTGGCAGCTCGGCCGGATCAACGTCGTCGTCGTGCTCACCGACGGCCGCAACGAGGACAGCGACTCGATCGGGCTGCCCGGCCTGCTGTCCGAGCTGGGCCGGCTGCAGGACCCGCGGAAACCGCTGCCGGTGATCGGGATCGGCATCGGCCCGGACATCGATTCGAGCGAGCTCAAGCAGATCTCGGCCGCGACCGGCGGCGAATCCTTCACCACGCCGGACCCGCGCAAGATCTCCGACGTCTTCTACCAGGCACTGAGCAAGCTCATGTGCCAGCCGCCCGCCTGCAAGAAGTGAGGACCCCCGTGTTGGTGCAGACCGAACCGCCCGCGCCCCGGGTGGTCCGAAGACCGTCCACAGTGGTCATCGCCGCGTTCGTCGCCGGAGTGGTGCCGTTCGCGTTCCACGTCTGGGCGGCCCTGCACGGCAGCCTCGCGCAGGACGACTTCGTCGTCACCCACCAGGCGGCCGCGGCCGGCCCGTTCGACCTCGGCTACCTGTTCCAGGACTACCACGGCCACCTGCAGCCCGGCGGGTTCTTCCTGGCCGCCGTGCTGACCTGGTGGGCGCCGCTGAACTTCCCGTTGCTGATGGCGCCTTTGCTGCTCATGCGGGCCGTCGCGACGGTGCTGTTCTGGTGCCTGCTGGTGCGCTGCTTCGGCCGCCGCTGGGCGATCCTGGTGCCGTTCACCGTGTTCACCGCGTCGACGTTGCTGCTGGTCCCGACGCTGTGGTGGTCCTACGGCATCCAGCTGGTGCCGGTGGTGCTGGCCGCCGCCGGTGCGCTGCACGCCCACGTCCGGTACCTGCAGGACGGCGGGCGCTGGTGGCTCGGTGTCTTCGCCTGGACGCTGTTCGGCCTGGCGTTCTACGAGAAGGCCGCGGTGATCCCGCTGCTGCTGGCCGGCGTGACCGTCCTGCTCGGACGGTCGTGGCGCGAGCACGTCCGGTACTGGGCGGCGCACGCCCTGCTGCTGGCCGCGTTCGTGATCGTCTTCTTCGTGGCGACGTCGAGCCAGGTCGGCCAGGGGGAGCAGCCGATGTCGGCCGGCACCGTCGCCGACCTGACCGGCCGGATGCTCGGCGACACCCTGCTGCCCGGGCTGGCCGGCGGGCCGTGGTCGGGCCCGGGGGCGGGCGCGACCTGGGCGCCGTCGCCGTTCGTGGTCGTCGTCGCGCTGCTGGCGGCCACGGTGGCCGTGGTGGTCGCCGGCGTGCGGACCGGTGGACGGCGGGCGTGGGGCGCCTGGGCGCTGCTCGCGGCGGTGTTCGCCGTGGACGTCGCTCTGCTCGCGCTGACCCGGCTGCGCGAAGTCGGCCCCGGGGCGGGTGACGACCCCCGGTACGTCGCCGATCTGGCGCTGGTGGCCGCGTTGTGCGGCGCGTTCGCTTTTCTGTCGCCGGGTGCGCCGTCCGGCGGAAAGCGTGAGCGGCCGATCGCCGTAATCGTGTGCGTGCTTCTGCTCGTCAGTTCCGCGATCGGCTTTTCCCGGCTCGCCCCGGCGCTGCGGTTCGAGCATTCCGGGCAGTACCTGGGAAATGTGCGCGCGGCCGTCGCCGAGGACCCGGATCTGGTGTTCTACGACACCTTCGTGCCGTCCGATGTGGTCCACGAATGGTTCGGGGCGGACTCGCGGGCGTCGCGCGTGGCGGGCCTGCTGCCCGGCACCCACTTCGACCAGCCGGCGAACCGGATGCACCAGCTCGACGCCACCGGTACCCCGCACCTGATCACCGGCGTGGAACCGGTTTCCCGCAGCCGGCCCGGACCGGTGCCGAACTGCGGGAACACGATCGGCGAGACGCTGGTGCGCATCCCGCTGGACACCCCGGTGCTCGGCCGGCACCTACTGAAGCTCGATTACTACACTTCGGACGGTGGCGAAGGCCTGGTCGAGCGGACGCCGGTGTGGTTCCAGGCCGGGCTGCACTCGCTGTACCTGCCGGTGGACGGCCTGTACGACCACATCGGCGTGCAGCTGTCCAGCCCGGGCGCGCCCGTGTGCCTCGCGAAGATCGAGATCGGGAAGCCGGTGACTCAGTAGGGGTCGTACGGGCTGTCGTGGCCGAGCAGCCGCGCGACCGGCCGCAACCGCAGGCGCAGCAGCACCTTGAGCACCACGTTGCGCAGGAACCAGGGCAGCTGCGCCAGGACGCGCAGCCGGTCCGCCGTGGACGGTGGCGCCAGCCGGAACCGCGCCAGCGACGTGGCCCGGTCCAGATAGGTGTACCGCCGTCCGAAGAGGACCTTCACGATCGTGCCGAGCGTGACGCCGATGGACGAAAAGCAGTCGTGGACCAGGATTTCCGCACCCGGCGGCAGGTGCGCCGACCAGCGCAGGTCGTCGGTGTAGGTCCAGTAGTCGTGCTTGCCGTCGATGTAAAGCAGCTGTATGGGCCGGTCCCAGTCAGGGCGCAGTTTCGTGCTGTAGCCGGCGACCAGCTCGACGACGTCGTCCAGCCCGGCCCGCCGGATGTTGCGCTCGAACAGCTGCCGCGTCGGCGATCCGCCGAACAACCGGCCGTCCACGAAGGGGTCGACGGCGATCACCGTGGCCCCGACCGTGCGGGCCGCGGCGCCGAGGACGATCGTGGACCGGCCCTGGTGGCTGCCGATTTCCAGGACGACGTCACCCTTTTCGAGGCGGCACGCGGCGTCCCACAGCGCTTCGCCCTGCGCGCGCGTCATCCAGCCCTTGACCGGCTCGGCCAGAGCCCAGGCATCTTCGAAGGAGATGGCGCACCTGCCAGGGGTTCGGGGGACTCGGGAAAATCGTCGGCACATGGTAGCCAGGTTTCGGCCTAGTATCTACCGGATGGTAACCGCCACCCGCGAACGCACCCGGGACGACGCCCCGCCCTCCGGCGGCGCCCGGAAGTTCTCGGTGGGCGCGTTCTTCCGCCGGCCCAGCACCTGGATCGTGCTGGCCCTGACCACGTTGTCCTTCCTGCAGATGCCGGGGAAGACGACGTTCGACACCAAACTGGACCTCGCGGTCGACCCGCTCGCCTTCCTCGGCCGCGCGCTGCACCTGTGGAACCCGGAGGCGACCGCGGGGGAGCTGCAGAACCAGGCGTACGGCTACCTCTTCCCGATGGGCCCGTTCTTCGCGCTGTGCCAGGCCGTGGGCGTCCCCGCGTGGATCGCGCAACGGCTGTGGGGTGCGGTCCTGCTTTCGGCCGCGTTCGGCGGCGCCCTGCTGCTCGCGCGGGCGATGAAGATCGGCTCCGAGCGCACCCGGCTGATCGGTGCGCTCGGGTACGCGCTCGCGCCGCGCATGCTGACCGAAATCGGCGGCCTGTCCGCGGAAATGCTGCCCGCGGTGCTGCTGCCGTGGGTGCTGGTGCCGCTCGTGCGGGCCGGGGCGATCGGCTCACCGCGGCGAGCCGCCGGGCTGTCCGCGCTCGCCGTGCTGTGCATGGGCGGGGTCAACGGCGCGATGGTCGTGATGGCGCTCGTCCTCCCCGGGCTCTGGCTGCTGACCCGCCGGTGGACCCGGGCGCACGTCGAGCTCGTGCTGTGGTGGTTCGTCTTCGTCGTCGGCGCGACCCTGTGGTGGATCCTGCCGCTGCTGCTGCTCGGCGAGTACAGCCTGCCGTTCCTGGACTACATCGAGTCCGCGACGAACACGACCGCGCCGATGTCGCTGTTCGAGGTGCTGCGCGGCACCAACCAGTGGGTCGCCTACGTCGTCCAGGGCACGCCGTGGTGGCCCGGGGGCTGGTCGCTGATCGACAACCCGGTGCTGATGCTCGCCACCGGGCTCGTCGCCGGCGTCGGCCTGTTCGGGCTGACCCGGCGCGGCCTGCCGGACCGGCGGTTCCTCGTGCTCGGCGTGGTCACCGGGCTGACCCTGCTGACCATCGGGTACGTCGGCACGCTCGACAGCCCCCTGGCCGAGCAGGTCCGGCACCTGCTCGACGGGCCGCTCGCGCCGCTGCGCAACGTGCACAAGTTCGAGCCGGTGCTGCGGTTGCCGCTGATGCTGGCGTTCGTGCACGGCATCTCCGGCCCCCGTCCGGTGCGGTCCGCGCGGCGGTTCCTGCGGCCCGCGCTGGGCCTGCTGCTGGTGCTGGTGATGGCCGCGCCGGCGTGGCTGCTGAACCTGCGGTCCGGCCCGGGCTGGAACGAAGTTCCCGGCTACTGGTACGACGCGATGGGGTACGTCGCCAAGGCCGACCCGAACGCGCGGACGCTGCTGCTGCCGGCCACCGGCTTCGGCGAATACGACTGGGGCCGCACGGTCGACGAGCCCGCGCAGGCGATCGCGCGCAGCCCGTGGGCGGTCCGCAACCAGGTGCCGCTGGGGTCCGAGGGGAACACGCGGCTGATGGACTCGGTGGACGCGGCGCTCGCCGACGGCCGCGGCGACCCCGGGCTCGCCGCGCTGCTCGCGCGCTCCGGCTACCGGTTCCTGCTGCTGCGCAACGACATCGACCGCGAACGGACCGCGGCCCCGCCGATCGCGACCCTGCGCGCCGGGCTGGCCGGGTCGCCGGGGATCGCCAAGGCGGCCGCGTTCGGCCCCCTCGAGGTCTACGAGGTCCGGAAGCCGGTGCCGCTGGCCACCGCGACGTCCACCACGGACGTCCCGACGGTGAGCGGCGGCCCGGAGAACCTGCTGCCGCTGATCGACTCCGGGCAGCTCGACCCGGCGACGCCGACCGTGCTCACCGGCGACGGCGGGTCGCCCGGCGGCCCGCGGCTGGTGACCGACGGCCTCCGCCGGGCCGAGCGGAACGTCGGCGGCGTCCGCGACAACCTCAGCCAGACGCTGACCGCGGGCGAGGCCTACCGTCAGCAGCGCGCGGCGGGCGATCTGCTGCCGTTCCCGGGCCAGGAGCACCAGACCGTGGCCGCGTACCGGGGGATCCGCTCGGTGACGGCGTCGACGGCGGCGTCGTTCGCCGACGCCTTCGGCGGGTCCGATCCCTCGCACCAGCCGTTCGCGGCGATCGACGGCGACCCGCGCACGGCGTGGCACTCGTCGTCGTTCACCGGGCCGATCGGCCAGTGGCTCGAGGTCGAACTGGACACCCCGCGGCTGGTGAACACCATTCAGTTGCAGATGGTGGACGACCTGCGGGTGGGCTGGCCGCCGACGCGGATCCGGATCACGACCGACAACGGTTCGGTCGACCAGCCGGTGATCCGCGGGGCCGGGCCGCACGAGTACGCCGTCGCCGCCGGCCTGACCCGCAAGGTGCGGATCACGCTGCTGTCGCTGGTGGTGGGGCGGCAGGACGGGAACGTCGGCATTGCGGAGCTGACGATCCCGGGCACCGAGCCGCAGCGTGCCCTGGAAGTGCCCGCGGACCTGCCGACCGGGCCCGCCCCCGGGTTCGCGTTCACCCGCGGTCAGCAGCCGCGGTACGCGTGCCTGCCGCTGGGTGCCGCCGTGCGCTGTGACGCCACGGCCGCCCGCGACGGCGAGGAACCCGACGGGATCCGGCGGCTGTTCAGCACCCCGGCGGAGCAGACGTACCTGGTCGGCGGTTCGGTGCTGCCGGCGGGCGGCGGCCGCAACCCGGTGGCGCTGCCGGGGGTCACCGTGGCGTCGACGTCCCAGCTGGGCGGCGACCCGGCGGCGGCCGGGTTCGCGGCGGTGGACGGCGATCCGGGCACGACGTGGCGCCCCGACGTCACCGACCTGCGGCCGACGCTGACCCTCGGGTGGCCGTCGCCGAAGCGGATTTCGGGGCTGCACATCGAGGTTTCGCCGGCCAGTGGCGCGCGGGCACCCCGGCAGGTGGAGCTGACCGGCCGGTCCGGGACGCGGACGGTGCAGCTCGACGCGAGCGGGTCGGCGTCCTTCGAGCCCCTGGACACCGACCAGCTGCAGCTCGTGCTGCCGGGCGACGACGACGATCCCGCGGCGCGCGCGGTGGTGGGCGTCGGCAGCCTGACGCTGTCGGGCAGCGACGGCCTGCTGCCGGCGCCGGACCCGGCGTTCACGGTGCCGTGCGGGTCCGGGCCGAACATCCACCTGGACGGGCTCGACTACCGGACGTCGGTGCAGGGCAAGCTGTCCGACATCACCGAGCACCGGTCGCTGACGCTGGGGATGTGCCGCGATTCGGAGGGTGGCATCGCGCTGCCGGCGGGCGGGCACGAGCTGCGGACGGACCGGTCGGAGTCGTTCGTCGTCCAGGACCTGTGGCTGAAGCCGGCGGGGAGCACGTCGCCGCCGGTGCACCGGGCGGTCCAGGTGGGTGCGTGGGACGCGGCGTCGCGGTCGGTGACGGTGGGGCCGGGCGCGGAGGCGGTGCTGGCGGTCCCGGAGAACGCCAACGCGGGCTGGACGGCCACTTTGGACGGACAGCAGCTCACCCGCACCCGGGTGGACGGCTGGCAGCAGGCCTGGATCGTCCCGGCGGGAGCGGGCGGCGTGGTGTCGCTGTCGTTCACACCGGACGCGCACTACCGGTCGAGCCTGTTGATCGGCGCGGCGGCGGTGCTGCTGTTGCTGGTGGGCGTCGCCTGGCCGGCCCGCCGCCGCCGGTTCACGATCTCGCCCGGCGGTTCCTGGATCCCGGTGGTGCTGATCGGGTTGCTGGTGGCGCTGGGCGGGATGTTGCCCGTGGTGCTGCTGATCGCGTGCTTGCTGGCCCGCCAGTTCTCGGAGCGGGCGCCGAGGTACCTGGCGTTCGGCGGCATGGCCGTGGCGGCGGCGGTGTCGGTGACGGGCCGCATCCTGGGCCACGGCCAGGAGTGGGCCTACGGCCCGGTCACCCAAGCCGCCCTCCTGCTCGCCGCGGCCGCCATGGTGGCGACGTGCGTGGATTGGTTCGTCCGAAAGAAAAACCCGACGGAACCGGCCGCTTAACTCCACCCGAAGAGCCGGCCCCCGTACCTGGAAGGACGACACGCGTACCTGGGTGGACGACACGCGTACCTGGGTGGACGACACGCGAGTGGTCCGGCTGGGTACGCGTG
>NZ_JBSFNC010000063.1:0-48258 GCF_053586895.1 Amycolatopsis sp. NPDC003731
CAGCTGGGGGAATTCATCGGGGTGAGCAGCCCGGCCTGGCGCCGGCGACGACCGCGGTCGCCGCCCGGAGCGAGCCTCAGCCCCAGGTCAGGAAGCGGTAGTGCAGGCCGGTGGCGGACTCCAGCCACTCCCCCACCGAGTCCGGCGGACGCCCGACCTCCGGCGCGTGGGTGTCCCCCTCGAAGGACTTCCGCAGCTCGGTGACCACCACGCGATCCGCGAACGGCAGCGCCGCCCGGTACACCGCCGCGCCGCCGATCACCCACAGGTCGCCTTCCACCGCGGCCAGCGCCGAAGCCAGGTCAGCGAACGTCTCGACACCGTCCTGCGGAGTCCGCGAGAGCACCAGGTTCCGCCGGCCCGGCAGCGGCCGGAACCGCGGCGGCAGCGACTCCCACGTCCGGCGCCCCATCAGCACCGTCGCGCCCGCGGTCACCTCGCGGAAGTGCTTGAGGTCCTCCGGCAGGTGCCACGGCAGCTCGCCGTCGCGCCCGATGACGCCGTTCGCGGACTGGGCCCAGATCAGCCCGATCACACCGCCACCGGTGCCTTGATGCCCGGGTGCGGGTCGTAACCCTCGACCGAGAAGTGCTCGTACGTGTAGTCGAACAGGCTCTCCGCCGGCTTCAGGCTCAGCGTCGGGAACGGCCGCGCGTCCCGGGCGAGCTGCGTCCGGACCTGGTCGACGTGGTTGTCGTAGATGTGGCAGTCCCCGCCCGTCCAGATGAAGTCGCCGACGCCGAGGCCCACCTGCTCGGCGATCATGTGCGTCAGCAGCGCGTAGCTGGCGATGTTGAACGGCACGCCGAGGAACAGGTCCGCGCTGCGCTGGTACAGCTGGCAGGACAGCTTCCCGTCGGCGACGTGGAACTGGAAGAACGCGTGGCACGGCGGCAGCGCCATCCACGGGATGTCGGCGACGTTCCACGCCGAGACGATGATCCGCCGCGAGTCCGGGTTCTCACGCAGCGTGCGCAGCACCTCGGCGATCTGGTCGACGTGTCCGCCGTCCGGGGTCGGCCACGAACGCCACTGGACGCCGTAGACCGGGCCCAGATCGCCGTCGGCCGCCGCCCATTCGTCCCAGATCGTCACGCCGTGCTCCTGCAGCCACGAGACGTTCGCGTCGCCGCGCAGGAACCACAGCAGCTCGTAGGCGATCGAGCGGAAGTGGACTTTCTTCGTGGTGATCAGGGGAAAACCCTCGGACAGGCGGTAGCGCAGCTGGTGCCCGAAGATCGACCTCGTGCCCGTGCCGGTACGGTCGCCCTTGCGGGTGCCCGTGTCGAGGACGTGGCGGAGGAGGTCTTCGTACTGCGTGTCCGGCATGCCCGGGAGCCTAACTCGTCCCGCTGACTCAGCGTGAACCCCGGTTGAGCCACACGGATGGGGGCGCAAACTTGACCCATTCCAGAAAAGGCCCTAGGGTCGGCGGCGATGTCGGACTTCGAAGCACAGCTGCGGGCGGTCTCGCTGCGGGTCACGCGACCCCGGCTGGCCGTGCTGGCCGCACTGCGCGAGCATCCCCACGTCGACACCGAAACGGTGATCGAACTGGTGCGCGCCGAGCAACCGACGGTCTCGCACCAGACGATCTACGACGTGCTGCGGGCGCTCACCGACACCGGGCTGATCCGGCGCATCCAGCCGGCCGGTGCGAACGCCCGCTACGAGGCCCGGGTGGGTGACAACCACCACCACGTCGTGTGCCGTTCGTGCGGGGCGATAGCCGACGTCGACTGCGCCGTCGGCCACACCCCCTGTCTCACCGCCTCGGACGACCACGGTTTCGTGATCGACCAGGCGGAGGTCGTCTACTGGGGCACCTGCCCCGACTGCGCGGCCGAACGTCCCCGAAATGATTCGCCGCTCCCGGAAGGAAGTAAATGAGCTCCACCCAGGACAACCCGTCCTCCGCGCAGGGCGTGGACAAGAAGGCGGCGGCCGGTTGCCCGGTCGCGCACGACTCGGTGACTTCGCAGGGCAGCGAGAGCGAGAACCCGGCGATCGACTCGCCGACCCCCAAGACCGGCGGCCGGCCGCGCACCCTCCAGGACTGGTGGCCGAACCAGCTCGACCTCAGCCCGCTGCGGGCGCACTCGTCGAAGAGCAACCCGCTCGGCGAGAAGTTCGAATACGCCAAGGAGTTCGCGAAGCTCGACGTCGAGGCCCTCAAGCGGGACATCACCGACGTCCTCACCACCTCGCAGGACTGGTGGCCGGCGGACTTCGGCCACTACGGCGGCCTGATGATCCGGATGAGCTGGCACGCGGCGGGCACGTACCGGATCCACGACGGCCGCGGCGGCGCCGGTGACGGCGCCCAGCGCTTCGCCCCGCTGAACAGCTGGCCGGACAACGCCAACCTGGACAAGGCCCGCCGCCTGCTGTGGCCGGTCAAGCAGAAGTACGGCCAGAAGATCTCCTGGGCCGACCTGCTCGTCCTGGCCGGCAACGTGGCCCTGGAGTCGATGGGCTTCAAGACCTTCGGCTTCGGCTTCGGCCGCGTCGACACCTGGGAGCCGGAAGAGATCTTCTGGGGCCCGGAGGACGACTGGCTGGGCGACGAGCGCTACGCCACCGACACCGAGATGGTGCCGGAGCTCGGCGCGACCGAGATGGGTCTCATCTACGTCAACCCCGAGGGTCCCCGCGGCAGCGCGGACTTCGAGGCCGCGGCGCACTTCATCCGCGAGACCTTCGCCCGGATGGCGATGAACGACGAGGAGACCGTCGCCCTCATCGCCGGTGGGCACACCTTCGGCAAGACCCACGGCGCCGGCGTGGCCGACGACCACGTGGGCCCGGAGCCGGAGGGCGCCCCGCTGGAGGCCCAGGGCCTCGGCTGGCTGAACACCCTCGGCAGCGGCAAGGGCCCGGACCAGATCACCAGTGGTCTCGAGGTGACCTGGACCGACAAGCCGACCGAGTGGAGCAACCGCTTCTTCGAGATCCTCTTCGGCTACGAGTGGGAGCTCACCACCAGCCCCGGTGGCGGCAAGCAGTACGTCGCCAAGGACGCGCCGGAAATCATCCCGGACCCGTTCGACCCGAACAAGAAGCACAAGCCGACCATGCTCACGACGGACCTGTCGCTGCGCTTCGACCCGGTCTACGGCCCGATCTCGCAGCGGTTCAAGGACAACCCGGACGAGTTCGCGCTGGCCTTCGCCAAGGCCTGGTACAAGCTGCTGCACCGCGACATGGGCCCGGTCAGCCGCTTCCTCGGCCCGTGGGTCGCCGAGCCGCAGCTGTGGCAGGACCCGGTGCCGGCCGTCGAGGGCGACCTCGTGGGCGACGCCGACATCACCGCCCTCAAGGCGAAGGTCCTCGACTCGGGGCTCTCCGTCTCGGAACTGGTTTCGACCGCGTGGGCGTCGGCCGCGAGCTTCCGCTCCACCGACAAGCGCGGTGGCGCGAACGGCGCCCGGATCCGCCTGGAGCCGCAGCGCAACTGGGAGGTCAACCAGCCCGAGCAGCTCGGCAAGGTCCTGGAGGTCCTCGAGGGCGTCCAGCGCGAGTTCAACGAGGCCGGTGGCGCGCAGATCTCGCTGGCCGACCTCATCGTGCTGGCCGGCTCGGCGGCCGTCGAGAAGGCGGCGCGCGACGCCGGCGTCGAGACGACCGTGCCGTTCCACCCGGGCCGCACCGACGCCACGGCCGAGCAGACCGACGTCGACTCGTTCAAGGTCCTCGAGCCGCGCGCCGACGGCTTCCGCAACTACCTGCGGGCCGGCGAGAAGCGCCAGCCCGAGGTGCTGCTGGTCGACCGCGCGTACATGCTCGACCTGACCGCGCCGGAGATGACGGTCCTGGTCGGCGGCCTCCGCGCCCTCGGCACCAACCACGGCGGTGCCGCGCACGGTGTCCTCACCGACCAGCCGGGCGTGCTGACCAACGACTTCTTCGCCAACCTGCTCGCGCCGGGCACCAAGTGGAAGGCGTCGGAGTCGGCGGAGAACGTCTACGAGATCCGCGACGTGACGACCGACGAGGTCAAGTGGACCGCCACCGCGGTCGACCTGATCTTCGGGTCGAACTCGCAGCTTCGCGCGCTGGCCGAGGTCTACGCCGGCGACGACGCCCGCGAGAAGTTCGTGGCGGACTTCGTCGCCGCCTGGACGAAGGTCATGGAGCTGGACCGCTTCGACCTCGCCTGATCGTGGCACCGACGGGCCCGGCCGGTCTTCCGGCCGGGCCCGTTCGCGTGGGCGGCGATCTTGACATCGGGTGAACGCCGACCTACCGTGAGTCCCACGCCGCCGGGTTGTCCAGACCATTTACCGTGAAAGGACACCCAACGATGCGTGTGCGCGCCTTCCTCGCCCTCCTGGCGGTCCCGGCCCTGGCCGTGGCGACCGCCTCCCCCGCGCTCGCGGCGGACCCGTCCGTGGCCCCGGGCGGCAACTTCGACCTCTCGATCTGGCAGCTGCAGGAGCCGGTCGGCTCCCCCGGCAAGCCGACGACCATCTCGTCGTCCCGGCTCCAGGGGCCGAACGGCTTCCAGGACAGCTACTTCTACACCGACACCCGCGACGGCGCGATGACGTTCTGGGCGCCGGAAAAGGGCGTCACCACGCCGAATTCGAACTACGCGCGCTCGGAGCTGCGCGAGATGAACCGCGACGGCTCCGCGGCCAACTGGTCGCTGAGTGGCTCGCACAAGCTGAGCGCGACCCTTCGCGTGGTTTCGGTGACGTCGAACGTGTGCGTCGGCCAGGTGCACCTCGGCACCGGCGGCTCGTCGACGAAACCGCTGCTGGAGCTGTACTACCGGGCGAGCGGGGACATCGTGCTGGGTACGGAGAACTCCCCCGACGGCGGGCAGACACCGCACACCGTCGGTCATGTGTCGATCGGCAAGACGTGGACCTACACGATCGGCATTTCCGGTGGTAACACCATCGACCTGACGGTCAACGGGAGCACCACGCACTACAGCATCCCGTCGTCGTTCAAGGCCTACAAGCAGTACTTCAAGGCGGGTTCGTACAACCAGTCCTCTTCGGACAGCACGACGAAGGGGGCCCGGGTCGCGTTCTACGGCCTGAAGGTCACCCACGGCTGACGAAGAGCGGCCCGGCCGCCACCGGGCCGCCTGCGGTCAGCGCCAGCCCAGCTCCGGGGCCACGTGCTTGATGATGTTCTCCAGCACGTGCGCGTTGTAGTCCACCCCGAGCTGGTTCGGGATGGTGAGCAGCAGGGTGTCCGCGGCCTGGATGGCCTCGTCCTCCTTCAGCTGCCGCACGAGCTCGTCGGGCTCGCCGGCGTAGGACCGGCCGAAGATCGCGCGGGTGTTCTCGTCGATCATGCCGACCTGGTCGCGCGAGTGGCGGTCGCGGCCGAAGTAGGCGCGGTCCTGGTCGTTCGTCAGCGCGAAGATGCTGCGGCTGACCGAAACCCGCGGCTCCCGCTCGTGGCCGGCTTCGGTCCACGCCTCGCGGTAGGCCTCGATCTGCTTGCGCTGCTGGACGTGCAGCGGCTCGCCCGTCTCGTCGTCCTTGAGCGTCGAGCTCTGCAGGTTCATGCCCAGTTTCGCGGCCCACACGCTCGTCGCGTTCGAACCGGACCCCCACCAGATGCGCTCGCGCAGTCCCTCGGAGTGCGGCTCGAGCCGCAGCAGACCCGGCGGGTTGGCGAACATCGGCCGCGGGTTCGGCTGGGCGAAGCCTTCGCCCTCCAGGAGCTTCAGGAAGACCTCGGTGTGCTGGCGGGCCATGTCGGCGTCCGTCTCGCCCTCGCCGGGGGCGTACCCGAAGTACCGCCAGCCGTCGATCACCTGCTCGGGGGATCCCCGGCTGATGCCGAGCTGGAGCCGGCCGCCGGAGATGAGGTCGGCGGCGCCCGCGTCCTCGATCATGTAGAGCGGGTTCTCGTAGCGCATGTCGATCACGCCGGTGCCGATTTCGATCCTCGACGTCCGCGCGCCGATCGCCGCGAGCAGCGGGAACGGGCTGGCCGCCTGCCGCGCGAAGTGGTGCACGCGGAAGTAGGCGCCGTCGACGCCGAGCTCCTCGGCGGCCACCGCCAGGTCGATCGACTGGTGCAGGAAGTCGGCGGCCGACCGGGTCTCGGAGTGTGCGCTGTCCGACCAGTGGCCGAACGACAGGAAGCCAATCTTCTTCACGCCCCCTCAGACGTCCGGCGGCCGGAAATGATTCCCGGGTGTGATCGCCGTCGTTCGCTCGTTCCGGTGAACCGCCGTCCGGGCCCGGCCAGGCCGGGTACTCCGCCGGAAAGAGGAGGAGACGCATGCCCGACAACGACCTCACCGGATTCCTGATCATCGGCCTGGTGTTCGTGGTGGCCGACGGCCAGGTGCTCTACCGCGGCGGCCGGCGCTACCTCAGCGGGCCGGACGGCGGTGAGGGGTCGGGCTCGCTGGCGTGGATGGTGGTGACCGTCTTCCACCTGGTCTCCTTCGGCGTGCTCGCGCTGCTCTCGGTGGTCGGCCCGCAGTGGTCGGGGTCGACGGCCGCGCTGGTCGGGCGGCTCGGCGTCTTCCTGCTGCTGATGGCCGTGGCCCACGTGCTGACGCTGGCCGTGCTCGCCCGCCGCCGTCAGGACCGGATCGTCGAGGAGCACTTCCAGGAGCGCGAGGGCGCCACCGAGACCTACGTCCGGCCCGCCACCGAGGTGGTCGTCGAGCCGGCGGCGGCGGACCCGGCGTGGCGCGCCACCACCACCCCGGTGCCCGGCCAGGACGGCCCCCGCCCGCAGGTGGCTCCCGATCTCGGCAACCACGGCCCGTACCGCACCTGACCTGCACCGCGACGTTCACCGGATCGATGGAATCCGCCCGGCGAGCCGCGGCTCTGCGCTGCCCGTCCTGCACCGGCCGTGCTTGGATCCTCACGGCCGGTGCGTGAGGAAGGAAACTGCGGTGCGAACGTCCCGAGCAGGACTGGTGGTGGCGGTCTCGGTCCTGGTGGCGGCCACGGCGCCCGCCGCGGCGACCCCGGCCGACCCGCTCGCGCCCTACCGCGGGCAGGAGGTCTCCTGGGGCGCCTGCCCGTTCAAGCAGCGCACCAAGCCACCCACGGCGGAGTGCGCGCGGATCACCGTCCCGCGGGACTGGGCGGCCCCCGCGGCCGGGATCGACCTGCAGGTGGCAATCAGCCGGGTGTCGGCCACCGGCAGCAGGCAGGGTGCGATCCTGGTGAACCCGGGCGGACCCGGCGGCCGGGGCACGTCGCTCGCGGGCGCGCTGGCCGGGCTGGAACCGTCGCTGAACGAGCACTACGACATCGTCGGGATGGACCCCCGCGGCACCGGTCAGGAAGGCGGCACCGACGACGGGTACGTCTGCCGGGTGCCGCTGGGACGGCTGCCGCAGGAGGACGACCTCGACGCCCGTGACCGCTCGGCGGCGAGCATCGCGCTGCACCAGCGGACGCCGCGCGTGCTGGCCGAGGCGTGCCAGAGCGACGCGCTCGCGCCGTTCATCACCACCTGGCAGACCGCGCACGACATGGACCTGATCCGCGCCCTGCTGGGCGACGAGAAGCTGAACTACCTCGGCTTCTCCTACGGCACCTGGCTCGGCGCGAAGTACGCGTCGCTGTTCCCGGAGCGGGCCGGGAAGCTGGTGCTCGACTCCAGCGTCAACTTCGAAGGCCGCCTCCAGGCCGCGTTCGAGGCGTTCCCGAAGATCGACCAGCGCCAGTTCGACCGGGTCTACGCGCCGTGGCTGGCCCGCCGGTTCCCGGAGCTCGGCAAGACCGCCGGGGAGGTGCGGGCCACGTGGGAGAAGCTGCGGGCCTACTTCAAGACCCAGGGCGTGCCGCCCGACGTCTTCGACTCGGTCTTCGTCGGCAACGGCAGCAGCCGGCAGTGGATGACGGGTGCCCTGGTCCTCACGAAGGGCGCGGCCGCGCTCGACGGCAAGACCACCCCGCCGCCGGCGGCGTTGCGCAGCGACCTCGACCGGGCGTCACGGGCGGTCTTCGGCCGTCCGGCGGACCGGCTGACCGCGGCCGACGTGGCGGCCGACCCGCCGGAGCCCGACTACGCCGACGTCCCCGGGACACGGCTGGCCGTGGCGTGCGGCGACCAGCCGACGCGGACGGCGAGCTGGTACAAGCTGCTCAGCGACCTGCAGGGGCCGGCGTACCCGCTGTTCGGCTGGGCGTACGGCCTCAGCGAGGCGTGTGGCTTCTGGTCCGACCCGCCCCGGCAGTCGCTGCCGAAGCTCTCGGCGGCCGCCGCGAAGAACATCCTCGTCGTCCAGGGCGAGTTCGACCCGCAGACCGGCTACGAGCAGGCGGAAGCAGCGGCGCGGGCGGCCGGGATCCCGATGATCTCGGTGGCGGATTCGCCGTTCCACGGCCAGTACGCGGTCAGCGGGAACTCCTGTGTGGACGATCTGGTGAACGGCTTCTACCTCGGCGGCGCGCGGCCGGCGGCCACCATCTGCCCGGGCGTCCCGCTGCCCGGGGAGAACAAGGTGTACCCGGTGCCGGGCCCGGCGGGCGAGCCGTCCCAGGCGTCGGCGCCGGTGCCCCGGGATGCCCGCTCGGACGTCCGGGACCGGCTTCAGGACGACATCAGCGCGGTCAACCGGGGTCGCTGATCCGGTACGCCACGCCGATCCGCTCGATGTCCTCCAGGTCTTCGGGGTACAGGCCCCGGCCGGTGAACCGCTCGACCGCGACCAGGCCCTTTTCGTTGCCGTCGCGGTAGTTCTCCAGGTCGAGACCGGCCAGCGCCGCGGTGACCTCCTCGTCCGCGGACGGCTCCTGCAAGCCGGGCTCGAACGACGAGAGGAGTGCCCCGCCCTTGGCGAAGGACAGGCGCGTCACCGCGTTGACGTTCCAGAACATGCTCGCCGCCCGGCCGGCGCGGGAGGCCGCGGTGAGCACGTCGGCGTGGGAGCCGTAGTAGCCGTTCTCCTCGATCGCCACGACGACGCCGTCGAGGTCCAGGACGGCCAGCCACGGGTCCGCGTACGCCTCGCGCAGCTCGGGCAGGGGCTCGGGCCGGGCGGGGTCGGCGCCGAACGCGCGGATGACCTCCTCCGCCGGGAGGCCGGTGGCCACGGTGACCGTCGCCGCGACGGTCAGCCGGGACCGCCCGATCCAGCGGTAGCGCACCTCGGGCCGGTCCGGTACCGGCGGCTCCGGCTCGCCGCGCAGGCGGTGGCCGAGCCGGTCGGCCCGGGCGTGCACGACCGGGGGCTCGGGCGGCGCCGCCCAGATCCAGAGGTCGTAGCTCTCGGTCTCGGGGTCGTCGCGGCCGTAGGCGTGCACGCGGACGCGGTAGTCACCGGGCCACGGCGGGGTCGTGACGGTCTTGACGTGGGGCCAGTGCGGCGTCGTCACGCCCCGGCCCACGCCGGCCGAGCCGTGCTCCGCGTGCCAGCTGAGGTCGACGACTTCGTCCCAGCCCAGGGTTTCCGCCGTGGCGGGCGGCTCGGCCAGGACCCGGATGCCGACCTGGACCGGGCCGTTCTCCGTGCCGGTGCGGACGGCCACGCCACCGTCGACGACCTCGGCCAGGCCGTTGCTGGCGAAGTCGGGCGGCACGGCCGGGGTTTCGCTTTCGGCCAGGGCGAAGACGTGGTCGCGGACGGCCACGGACGTGCTGCCGGACTGCGGCAGCCGGTATTCGGCTCGTTCCTTGTCCCGCAACGCTTCCGCGTAGCCGTCGGGCATCGGCGTTTCGCGCAGCAGGCTCGCGGCCACTCCCAGCGCCGTCCCGACGATGGCGGAGATCTCCGGGCTGCCTGCTTCGCGGGCGACGATCGTCGCGGTCACCAGGGCGATCGCGAGGTGGTGGGCGCCGTGCGCGGCCGCGATGGCGGCTTCGTCGCCTTCGACCGGGTGCGGGATTCGTGCGGCCAAGCCGGTGGTCAACTCCGCGACCAGGTCCAGGAAGCCGGGCCGGAGCAGGTGCAGTGACCGCGTCTCCCGCAGGGCGTCGGCTTCGCTGTCCGAGGTGAGGAAGCCGTACGCGCCGTCCGGCGGCGGCTTCAGCCCGGCGGCGACCGGGGGCGCCGGGATGGCCAAGCTCGTCAGAGGCAGCTCCACAGCGCCGTGGACGCGTTCGACGAGCCACGACGGCAGGGTTCTGAGCGACTTCAGCACCTCGGGCTCGGGGAGGTCCGGGAACCGGCGGCGTTCCGGTTCCAGCCGCAGCCGGCCCAGCGCCGCGGCGGGCGCGGGCGGGATCGCGGCGCGGACGGCCGGCACGACGGCGGCCACGGCGGTGGCAAGGTCCTCCCCCATGCGACCCACTGTGCCAGAAACCGGGGCCGGAGCTGCGGATCGCCGGAAATTGTCGGACCCCTCCCGTAGCCTTCGGCCCAGCATCGACCGACTTTGGGGGGCAGCAATGACCGAGACGTTCGTCCCGGACCCGGTGTGGAGAACGCACGTCCACGTCCGGCGCGGCGGCTGGTTCCCGCCGGACACCGAGCCGGCGGCGGACGCGGCCGGGTGGTGGCGGGCCGCGGTGGCCGGCGAAGACGTGGCGAGGGCGGCGCTGCGGAATCCGGCGAGCGATCCGGATCTCGTCGGCGCCGCCCGCGCGGGCGGCGAGGACGTGCTGAGTGCGGCCGTCTTGGCCACGCTGCTGCACAGCGGCCTGCGCCGGAAGTCCGGCGGGCAGGAGGAGGCGTGGCGGATCGCCGACGCGTGGTGGGCGCGAGGGCCCGGGTTCGCGGTCCGGGCGGCGGCCACCATGACCCAGGTCGTCCACTCCGACCACTACCCCGACGGCACCGCACTGCTGGAACGGTGGACGGAGCGGTGCCGGGGCCTCTTTCCCGGGGAATATCCGCTGTTCCGCCGGCTGCGCGCACTCCTCGCCGCCGCCGGCGATGCCGAGTACGAGGCGGCGACGGCGGCGCTGGCCGCGTTCCGGACCGAACCGGCCGGTCAGGTGGTGGCCTCCTACCTGGTGCCCACGCGCGAAGACTGGGCCCGCGAGATGCTGGCGGCCGTCCGGCCGCTCGGGGAGTTCGGCGTCGACTGGACGTCGGTCCTGCAGGCACTGTCCACTCGGGACCAGCTGGAAGCGGTGCCGGCCGTGGTGCTCCGCTGGCGCCTCCAGGCCGAGGAGGTCCGCTACACCCTGTTCGACGCGATGGGGGCCGCGTCGGCTCCCCTGTTCGCCCGCGCCCTCGACGCTGATCCGAGCGGGGGCGACTCCCGCAGGTTCTTGCTGTCCGTGCTGGCCGGCCTGCCCGGCGACGAAGCGTTCGAGCTGCTGGTGACGCGGCTGGGGCAGAAACACGTGCAGCCGGTCGTCGCCGCCGGGATGGCCGGCACGCCGGAGCGCGCGGTCCGGCTGCTGGCGCGGGCCGCCACCACGCAAGCAGCGTACGCCGAAGAGGCGAACTTTCTGCTGCGCAGCCACGTCGCGGCGCATCCGGACGTCGCGACCGGCGTCCTGCCCGATCTTGACGCTGCAGAGCGAGCACTGGTCGAACGCGCGCTGGCGGGCGAAGAGCGGCTGCCGTCCGTGGCCGACGAGGCGCTGCCGCGGGTGCTCGTGGACCCACCGTGGGCCGCGAGCCACGCCCGGCGCACACCCACCGTCCTCAGTGGACTTTCGGTCCCGGCCGAGCCGAAACTGGTGTGGGACCCGGGGGAAAAGGCCGAGTGGGCGGAGTGGCACACGCGGCTGCACCGCGGCCTGTACGGCGGCTGGCAGCGCGCGGCCGAGGAGTACGACGCCGGGAAGCTGTACGCGCCGGACGGGCCCACCTTGTTCGTCAAAGCCCCGGACGACTGGGTGCGCGAGCGGCTGGCCGCGTGGCGCCCGGCCGAGGCGTGGGACGGGGAGATCTGGGGCCGCGTCCTGGCGAGCCGCCACGGGCTGCTCGCCTACCGGCCGCTGCTGGCGATGGCGGCGGCGCACCCGGGCCACCGCGGCGAAGTGCTGCTGCCGTACGTGAGCCCGGAGATCGCGCTGCTGATGGCGGACTGGCTGGTCCGGCTGAAGAAGGCCCGGGAGGTCGCGCTGGCGTGGCTCGGCCGGCACCTCACCGACGCCACGAGGTTCCTGGTCCCGGTGGCGCTCGGCCCGGCCGGCGCGAACCGCCGCACCGCCGAGCCCGCACTGCGCGTCCTGGCGAAGAGCGGGCACGAAGAGGCGGTGTCCGCGGCGGCCGCCCACCACGGCGCGGAGGCGGCCGAGGCCGTCGCCGAACTGCTCGTCACCGACCCCTTGGAGGTCCTGCCGGTGCGCCTGCCGGTCCCCGGCGGGTGGGCGGATCCGGCGGTGCTGCCCCAGATCCGCGTCCGCGGCGGCGAGCAGGCCCTGCCCGACCGGGTGATCCCGCACGTGCTCATGTTGTTCGCGCTGTCGACGCCTGACGAGGTCTACCCGGGGGTGGCGCACCTGCGCGACTTCGCGGACACGGCTTCGCTGGCGGAGTTCGCGTGGGCGCTGTTCGGCCGCTGGCGGGCCGCGGACTACCCGGCCAAGGACAGCTGGGTGCTCACCGCACTGGGTCTGTTCGGCGATGACGACGTGGTGCGCAAGCTGAGCCCGCTGATCCGGGCGTGGCCGGGCGAAGGCGGCCACGCCCGCGCGGCCGCGGCCCTCGACGTCCTGGCCGGCATCGGTACGGACTTTGCGCTGCTGCATTTGAATTCCATCGCGCAGAAGGTGAAGTTCAAGGCACTGAAGCTCCGGGCCCAGGAGAAGATCGCCGCCGTCGCCGAGGGCCTCGGCTTGTCGGCCGAGCAGCTGGCCGACCGCCTGGTCCCGACACTCGGCCTCGACGAGGCAGCCACGGCAGTGATCGACTACGGCCCCCGCAAGTTCGTCGTCGGCTTCGACGAACAGCTCAAACCGTACGTCACGGACCCGGACGGCAAACCTCGCAAGGCCTTGCCGAAGCCGGGCGCGAAGGACGACGCCGAGCTCGCGGCGGCGGAGTACAAGCGGTTCACGGCGTTGAAGAAGGACGTCCGCACGGTGGCGGCGGAGCAGATCCCCCGTCTGGAGTCGGCCATGGTCCAGGGCCGCCACTGGCCGGCGGCAGAGTTCACCGACCTCCTGGCCGGCCACC
Organism: Amycolatopsis sp. NPDC003731; assembly: GCF_053586895.1. Lineage (NCBI taxonomy): Bacteria > Bacillati > Actinomycetota > Actinomycetes > Pseudonocardiales > Pseudonocardiaceae > Amycolatopsis > Amycolatopsis sp. NPDC003731. The sequence goes on from NZ_JBSFNC010000063.1 coordinate 13,022, forward strand.
CGTTGCTGGTCCACCTGGTCCGCCGCTTGGTCTGGCGCACCACGGCGGGCCAGACGTTCCGCTGCGCAGAGGACGGAACGTACGCCGACATCCACGACGAGGAGTACGCCCTCCCCGAGACGGCCGAGGTGGGCGTGGCCCACCCCCTGCAGTTCGCCGACGAACTGGCGGCCTGGTCGGCGTTGTTCGCGGACTACGAGATCCTCCAGCCGTTCCCCCAGCTCGGCCGCCCGGCGGCGCGCCTGGAGGAAGCGGAGAGGTCGGCCACCACCTTGAAGAGGTTCGAGAACCACACGGTCCCGACGGGCAAGCTCCTGGGCCTGACGAAGAAGGGCTGGCACCGAGGCCCAGCCTTGGACAACGGCCTGGAGGGCTGGCTCCTCCGCCCCACCCCCGACGGAGGAGCAGTGGTCCTGAACCTCGACCCGGGCATTTTGGTCGGCCTGCCGGCGGAGGAACCCGAGCAGAAGCTCACGGACATCTGGCTGGACGAGAAGGGAGAGGGAGCCTGGAGCCCCCAGGGAACCCGAGTATTCGGCGAACTCGACCCGGTGACGGCCTCGGAAGTCCTCGCCGAACTGACCGACCTGACCCGCTGACCGCCCTCAAGCCCCTCAACCCGACCGACGCCTGAAAGGGGTTGCGGTGTAACGCATCCGCCCACGCCCGGCCACCCAGGCCCGCTCCGGGCAGGCCACCCGGTCCGGTCCGGGGCCGAGCAAGGCGGTCCAGGCTGTCCACGCCGCCGGGCCCATCCTGTCCGGTCCGGGCAGGCCGGTCCGAGAGCCGAGCGAGGCGGGCCTGTCCAGCCGGGCCAGGCTGTCCACGCCGCCGGGCCCATCCTGTCCGGTCCAGGCAGGCCGGTCCGAGAGCCGAGCGAGGCGGGCCTGTCCAGCCGGGCCGGGCTGTCCACGCCGCCGGGCCCGTTTGGGCCGGTCCGGCAGGCCGCCCGGCCGGGCCCGGCGAGCAGGCCGAGCCCCGCGGGCGGGCCGAAGCGGGTCGGCCGGTCCCGGCAGCTGGATCCGACCGAGTCCCGGCCGTTCGTGGTCGGCTGGTTCAGGTGGGCCGATCAGGCGAACCGTGCCGCGGTGGTCGGGCCGACCTCGCCCGACGGGCCGTTCAATCCGGACCGACCCGATCAGCCGGGCACCTCCGTCCGGGCGGCTCCCGGCCGCTTGTGGCGGGCCGGTCCTGTCGGGCCGAGCAGGCCCAAAGGGCCGGGCAAGCCAGCCGGACCGACTTGGCCGGGGCAGGCGGCGAGCCAGCCGGCCGAGAAACAGACGACAGCCGACCCGCACCTGCCCCACGCCGGCCAGGGCCCGCACACCGCGAGCCGGTCCCGCAGGTGGAAGGCGCCGCCAGCATCGGCCCGAGCCGCACTCTCACCGAGCCCCGACAAAGCATCAGCCCGGCGCGCACCACCCGGAACCCCGCGTCCGAGACACAATCCCCACCACCCGCCACCGAAAATCTACCTCCACGACAGTAGACATTCACCGTCACCCACCGGTAAAGTTCTCCACGTACCGGAAGAGACAACGAAAGGAAGGGAACGGGACCATCATGGGATCGCCCGCAGCGGCCCGGTAACGCCGCGCGGGTTCCGCAAGCCCATCGAGTTCGGAGGTGGTGCTCGGTCACGGATGAGCGATCCCCGCGCCCCGCGCGGGAAGCCGGCGGTCGCGCCGCCGGCCGGTAATGGTGAAACCCAACCTTTCGAGGACCCCGGACGCCCACGATGGCGTCCGGGGTCCTTCTGATGCGGAGGTGACATGGTCCCCGACGGGGAAAGACCCGGAAATCTCGACGACGAGCACTACCCCGGCTACACCATGGGCCGAGCCGCCGACATGCTCGGCACCACCCAGAACTTCCTGCGCAGCCTCGGCGACGCCGGCTTGATCACGCCGCAGCGATCCGCCGGCGGGCACCGGCGCTACTCCCGGCACCAGCTCCGGCTCGCCGCGCGGGCCCGCGAGCTCGTCGACCAGGGCACCGCCGTCGACGCCGCCTGCCGGATCGTCATCCTGGAAGACGAACTGCACGAAGCCCGCCGGCTCAACCGGGCCCTTCAAGGGGAAACCGAGGGCTGAGCGAACGCGTCCGCGATCGCCCCCATCGACGCCCGCGTCCGGTGCAGATCCGGCCAGATGGATCACGGCCGACACCCTTCCCGGCGACGCCGAGGCCACCACGAACGGCCGCCGCGACGGCCGGCCGCTTCGGATGAGCGCCTCGACTCAGCCGCACCAGCGCCGCGATCGTGATCCGCCGCCGGGAACCCCCGCAAGAGCCGAAACCCTTGACGCCGCCCCTCGCCGGATGTTCTCATCTCTGGGAGCGCTCCCAGCCTGTCGAAACACTCGAACACGGATCAAAGGGAGTTCAATGAAGCGCTCCATCGCTGCGCTGGCGGCCGCCGGCGCGACGGTTCTCGGCTGCACCGCCGTGCTGGCCATCCCGCAGGCCTCGGCCGCCGCTCAAGGGTGCCGGGTCGACTACACCGTCACCAACCAGTGGCAGGGCGGGTTCCAGGCCGGCGTCAAAGTCACCAACCTGGGTGACACGCTCACCGGCTGGTCGCTCAGCTTCACCTTCCCCGACGCCGGCCAGAAGGTCGCCCAGGGGTGGAACGCCACCTGGTCGCAGTCCGGCTCGATCGCGACCGCCGCCGGCCCCGACTGGAACCGGACCCTCGCGACGGGCGCCGTCGCCGACCTCGGCTTCACCGGCACCACGACCGGGGCCAACCCGATTCCGGCGTCCTTCACCCTCAACGGCGTCACCTGCACCGGATCGACCACGACCACCACGACACCGACGACCACCACCACCCCCTCCCCCGGCGGCACGCCGCTCGCCGCGAACGGGCAGCTGCACGTCTGCGGCGTCCACCTGTGCAACGAAGCGAACCGGGCGATCCAGCTGCGCGGCATGAGCACGCACGGCCTCCAGTGGTTCGACTCCTGCTACAACGACGCGTCCCTGAACGCCCTCGCGAACGACTGGCACGCCGACCTGCTCCGCATCGCCATGTACGTGCAGGAAAAGGGGTACGAGACCAACCCGGCCTGGTTCACCGACCGGGTCAACAGCCTCGTCGGCGAGGCCGAAGAACGCGGCATGTACGCGATCGTCGACTTCCACACCCTCACCCCGGGCGACCCGAACTACAACCTCGACCGCGCCAAGACCTTCTTCGCCGCGGTCGCCGCCCGGAACGCGAGCCGGAAGAACGTGATCTACGAGATCGCCAACGAACCCAACGGCGTGAGCTGGGCCGGCATCAAGAACTACGCCGAGCAGGTCATCCCGGTGATCCGCGCCGCCGACCCGGACGCCGTCGTGATCGTCGGGACCCGCGGGTGGTCGTCCCTCGGCGTCTCCGACGGCTCCAGCGAATCCGAGATCATCAACAACCCCGTCAACGCCACGAACATCATGTACACGTTCCACTTCTACGCCGCCAGCCACAAGGACAACTACCGCTCCACGGTGAGCCGGGCCGCCGCGAGGCTGCCGCTGTTCGTCACGGAGTTCGGCACGGTGACCGCCACCGGCGGGGGCACGCTCGACCAGGCCAGCACCACCGCCTGGCTGGACCTGCTCGACCAGCTGCAGATCAGCTACGCGAACTGGACGTACTCCGACGCGAACGAAAGCAGTGCCGCGCTGAGCCCGGGCACCTGCGCCGGCAGCGACTACGGCAGCGGCCGGCTGACCGCGTCCGGCGCCCTGGTGCGGAGCCGGATCGACACACCCGACCACTTCTGATCACCCGGGCGGGGTCCCGAAGCCGGGACCCCGCCCCTTCTCAACCTCCAGGTTGACAACACCCCGAGCCGCGCTCTATGTTCATATTCAACCGAAGAGTTGAGGAAGAACCGGTGGACGAAGACAGCGAGCGGCTCAACCGCGTGTTCGCGGCCCTGGCCGACCCGACGCGGCGCGACCTGGTGGCCCGGCTGGCCGCCGCGGACGCGACCGTGGGCGAGCTGGCCGAGCCGTACGAGATGAGCCTCCAGGCGGTCTCCAAGCACGTGAAGGTGCTGGAGGAAGCCGGGCTGGTCACGCGCAGCAAGGACGCCCAGCGCCGTCCGGTCCACCTGGACGCCGAGGTGTTCGACCTGATGACCAAGTGGATCGAGCGGTACCGGCGGCAGGCCGAGGAGCGCTACCGGCGCCTCGAAACGCTGCTGGGCCGCATGAGCGGCAGTGAAACCCGACCCCGTAAGGACGCGTCATGACCATGACGAAGCACGAAACCGAGATCCTGGCCGACGAGAAGGTCCCGACGATCCAGCTCGTCCGGGACTTCGACGCCGCACCCGAGCAGGTGTTCCGCGCCCACGTCGACCCCGAGTTGTACGCGCAGTGGGTCGGGCCGCACTCGGTCACCACGCGGATCACGCGGTGGGAGGCACGCACGGGCGGCGAGTGGGCCTTCGCCAACGACCGCGACGGCGAGGAGATCGCCGCGTTCCACGGCAGCTTCCACGAAGTGCGGCCGAACGAGCGGATCGTGTGGACGTTCACCTACGACGGCGAGCCCGACGGCGTCGCGCTGGAAACGCTGACCCTGGAGGAGATCGACGGCGGCCGCACCCGGCTGCGGGTGCTCAGCGTGGTGCCGGACTTCGCCACCCGCGACGGCATGCTGGCCAGCGGCATGGACGTCGGGGTCACCGAGGGCTACGCCAAGCTCGACGCATTGCTCGCGCGATGACCCCGGCCCGGCAGCACGTCTCCGAAGCCGCCCGGTTCACCGAGCTGGTCGAGTCGGCTTCGGCCGGCGACTGGGCCCGCCCGGCGCCGGTGGCGGGGTGGACCGCGCTCGACGTCGTCCGGCACCTGGTCGAGTGGCCGCGCGACTTCCTCCGCGGCGCGGGCATCGAACTGCCCGCGCTGTCGGTCGACACCGACCCGGCCGGGGCGTGGAAGCAGCACGTCGCCGACATCCAGGCCATCCTCGACGATCCCGCCGGACGGGTGCTCAGCAACCCGCACACCGGCGACCGGCCGGTGGACGAGGCGATCGACCAGTTCTACACCGGCGACGTCTGGATGCATTCCTGGGATCTCGCCAAGGCTCTCGGCCGCGAGCCCGACCTCGGTGAACAGCGCTGCGCGGAGGCGCTGACGGCGATGCGGCCGATGGAGCAGGTGCTGCGCGACAGCGGCCAGTTCGGCCCGGCGGTGCCCGTGGACGACAGCGCTTCGGCACAGGACAAGCTGATGGGCTTCCTCGGGCGCGACCCCGCCTGGCACGCCTGAGCCGCTCCGGCCGGCGGGACACCGGTTGCGCGACCGACGCGGCGCAGCAGCGGACGACCCCTCGGATACAACGTTGTAAATATGTATTTACAACGTTGTATCCGACCGGCTACCGTTCCTCTGCCCGGTCCCCGAGGAGCACGAGGAGCGTCGGCATGCGCTCGGTTCGCCGTCTGTTCACGGTCTTGACCACCACGCTCGTCACCTTGTCGGCCGCCGTGCTCCCCGCGGCGGCCGTCCCCGCCGTCCCCGCCGGCCCGCCGCCGGCGTACCCGGTCGTCGGCCCCGGGACGCATCTCCTCGACCACGCGGCGAAGCTCGCCGGTCTGGGCGACCCCGCGTGGTACGAGGCCAACATCCCGTTCGTCGACCTGCCCGACAAGGCGATCGAGGACACGTACTACTACCGGTGGCGGACGTTCAAGGAGGCCCTCAAGTACACCGGGCCCGACGACGGCTGGATCGTCTCCGAGTTCCTCGGCCCGGTCGGCTACTCCGCCCCCGGCGGCGGGATCGACGCCGCCGCCGGGCACCACCTCTACGAGGGACGGTGGCTGCGGGACCCCCGCTACCTCGACGACTACGTCGACTACTGGCTGCGCGGCAGCGGCGCGGGCCCCAAGCCGGCGACCGACGGCCTCAACGAGAACACCACCGATTGGGCCCACGAATACTCCTTCTGGGCGGCCGACGCCGTGCTCGCGCGGGCGTCCGTCGACGGCCGGTGGGACTTCGCCGTCGACCGGCTCCCCGAACTGCAACGGCAGTGGGCCGCCTGGGCGCCGCAGTTCGACCCGCAGCTCGGCCTCTACTGGCAGGTTCCGGTGTGGGACGCCATGGAGTACACCGCGAGTTCCTACCAGAGCCCGGATCCCTACCACGGCGGCGCCGGCTTCCGCCCGACGCTCAACGCCTACCAGTACGGCGACGCGCGCGCCATCGCCGATCTGCTGCGCCGGCGCGGCGCACCCGGCGACCGGCAGCTCGCCGACCGCTACGACCGGGACGCCCGGTCCCTGCAGGCGAACCAGGACCGCGTCCTGTGGGACGGCGGCGCGCAGTTCTACAAGCACGTGATGCGGGACGGCAACCCCGCCCGCACCAAGCTCGCCGACCGGGAAGAGATCGGGTTCGTGCCCTGGTACTTCCACATGGCACCGGCCGGCGCCGCCGCCGCGTGGGCGCAGCTGACCGATCCGGCCGGGTTCGCCGCCCCCTTCGGGCCCACCACGGTCGAGCGGCGCAGCCCGTGGTTCATGCACGACGCCCTCGCCGGGTGCTGCCGCTGGTCGGGGCCGAGCTGGCCCTACGCCACCAGCCAGACGCTGACCGGGCTGGCGAATCTGCTCACCGACTATCCCGCGCAGCCGTACGTGTCCACTCAGGACTACTACGCCCTGCTGCGCGGGTACGCCCTGACCCAGCGCAAGAACGGCCTGCCCTACGTCGCCGAAGCGCACCACCCCGACGAGGACCGCTGGCTCTACGACTCCCGCGGGCACAGCGAGGACTACAACCACTCGACGTTCGACGACCTCGTGCTGTCCGGGCTGCTCGGCATCCGGCCCCAGCAGGGCGACAGCGTACGGCTCGCCCCGCTCGTTCCGTCCACTTGGGACCACTTCGCGGTGGAGAACGTGCCCTACCACGGCCGCAACCTGACCGTGGCCTGGGACCGCGACGGTCACGTCTACCGGCAGGGCGCCGGGTTGAGCGTCTGGCTGGACGGCAAGCTCGTGCACCGCCAGGCCGGGCTGACCGCGGTCGACGTGCCGGTGCGCCCCGGGAAGGCGGCCGTGGCCGACCACCTCGTCGACGACCTGGCGAACATCGACCGCACCGGCTACCCGGCGGCGTCCGCGTCCTACACCTGGCCGGCCGACAGCCCGGCGAACGCGATCGACGGCCAGGACTTCGACCTCGATGTCCCCTCGACGCGCTGGACGAGCTACGGCAGCCCGAACCGCCAGGACTGGCTGGCCGTCGACCTCGGCGCGGCCACCGACGTCTCCGACGTCCGGATCTCCTTCTACGACGACGGCGGCGGCGTCCGCACGCCGGACACGTTCGCGCTCCAGTACCGCACCGCCGACGGGTCGTGGGCCGACCTCCCCGCGCAGAACCGGGATCCCGCGACGCCGGTGCGAGGCCGGCCTAACCGCGTCGTCGTCCAGCCGCCGGTCCGCACCGACGGGCTCCGGGTCGTGGCGTCCAGAGTGGACGGAGGCGCGGTCGGCATCACGGCGGTGCAGTCGTGGCGCGCCGAAGACGAGCGGCTCGCCGTCCGGCTGCCGGACGAACCGCCGCGGCTGCGGCCCGGGCAGACGGCCGAAATCACCAGTTCGGTCCGCAGCGCGCAGCCGATGACCGTGCGGCCCGCGCTCACGGTGCCGCGCGGCTGGACGGCCCAGCCGCTCGGGCCGGCCGGCGACCTCCGGCTCACGCCGGGCCGAGCCGTCCCGCTGCGGTGGCGGGTGACCGCCCCCGCCGACGCGCCGGTCGGCACCCGGGCGCCGGTGCGGCTGCTGGTCGCCCCGCTCGACCACGGCGTCCCGGCTCGCAGCACCGCGGACCTCGTGCGGGCGGAGGTCGTGTTCGACCCGGCCGATTTCGCCACACCGGTGTGGGACGACGACTTCACCGGAGACCGGTTGAACGACTACCGGATCGGCGCGCGGTTCGGGGAGCCGCCGCCCTCGCTGAGCCAGGCGGACGGCGCCCTGATCGCAACGGCGAGCCGGCAGTCGGCCGCCGTGCTCGTGGCGCCGGTGGCCGCCCCGGCCGGCGACTTCGCGGTGCTCCTGGAACCGCGTTCTTTCGCCGGGAGCGCTCCGGAGGACAGCGTGCTCCTCGGCCGCGCCGCCGGGCCGGACGAGCTGGCCTTGGCCTGGTACAACCACCACTTCGGCACGTCCGGCGCGGACGTGCGGGCCGACGGGCGCGACTACGGCGACGACGTGACCGGCGGGTGCTGCGCCGCGGTCGAGTGGTCGCCGGGCGACCGGTTCGCGGTCGTGTCCGACCACCGCGGCGGGCTGACGAGCTGGCTGGGCCACCAGGGCCGGTGGCAGCTGCTGCGGACGATCCCGGCGGGTCCGGTCGTCGCTCCCGGCTGGTCGCCCGCGATCGGGCTCCGGCTGACCTCGGGCCGGCTGACCCTCGAGCGCCTGACCGTCGTGGCGCGCGGCTCGGCGTGAGGGGCGATTGACAAACGACCGGTGCGCGGGGGACTCTGGGAGCGCTTCCAGACGACGCCGCCGGGGCCGCTTCCGCCTGCCGCGGTACCGACAGGCGGAAGGAGAATCCATGGGGTCCGTCTCCCGCCGGCCGGGCGTGCTGGCCGTGATCGCCGTGCTCGTCGTGGGTGTTTCCGTGTTGTGGCCGTGGAATTCGGGCGCCGCGCCGGTCGCGCCCACGACGGGCAACGCGACCCACTTCGACGCGCTCGGCGCCCCCTACGGCGGTTGCGGCCTTCCGCAGGACATGCTCGATTCGCCGGATTTCGTCGCTCTCAACGTCTACAACACCCCCGGCGACTACAGCTTCTACCCCCGGCCGATCCCGCCGGCGCAGGCCGCGAAGATCGGGCTGTGGGACAACGGCCGCAACTGCGGGCGGTTCGTGCAGGTCACCATCGGCGAATACTGCACCGGCGTCAACGACGGCGCGCCGGGACAGCCGTTCTGCCGCAACGGGTCCTGGGTGACCGACGGGTACGCCGGCGCCCAGCTGACCATGGTCGTGGCCGACAGCTGCGGCGACTCGAACGCCTGGTGCCGCGACGATCCCGGGCACCTCGACCTGTCGACCGCGTCCCTCAACCGGTTCGTGAAGAACGGCGTGCCGGTCGGCGACATGAACCCGGGGCACTGGAACAACCGCCGGGTTTCCTGGTCCTACGTGCCCGCCCCGAACTACACCGGCGACCTGAAGCTCGGTTTCCTCCAAGGGGCGCAACGGTATTGGACGGCCATCGCGGTGTCGCACCTGCCCAACGGCGTCCACGGCGTGGAGTTCCTCGGCGCGGACGGCACCTGGCAGCAGGCGCAGCCGGACAGCGACCTCGGGCAGGCCTTCCTCATCGGCCCGACCGCCACGGCCGGCACCGCATACGCGATCCGCGTCCGGGACGCGAGCGACGCGCTCGTCAACGACGGCCGCGTCTACCGCTTCACGCTGCCGGACCAGTGCCTTTCCGGCTGCGCGGCGGCCTACACCGGCATCAGCTACACGACCGGGACCAGCACTCCGACCACGACGCCGACCACCCCGACGACGTCCACCACCCCGGCCGGGGCGTCGTGCACCGCGACCTCGGCGGTCACCTCCTCGTGGAACGGCGGGCACCAGCTGGAGTTCACCGTGAAGAACACCGGCTCGGCCGCGCTGGCCGGGTGGACGACGGCGTTCTCCTTCGCGGGCAGTCAGCAGGTGACCAACTCGTGGAACGCTGTGCCGACGCAGACCGGCCAGGAGGTGCGGGCGGCCAACCAGACCTACAACGGGACGCTGGCTCCCGGCGCGACGACGACGTGGGGTGCGGTCGTGACCGGAACGTCCCAGCCGCTGGCCGGGCTGGCCTGCACCGCCCGCTGATCCCTAGCCGGCACTCGCCCAGAACCCGGTCAGCACCGCGGCGGCGCGGGCCGGTTCGTGGGTCATCCACCAGTGCCCCAGGCCGTCGAGGACGGCGACCCGGGCCCCGGCGCGGGCGGCGGCCCGGCGGCGTTGCTCCTCGGTGCCGACGACGTGGTCGGCCGTGGCCAGGATGGCGAGACCCGGCCGGGCCGCCGCGCGTTCCAGCGGCAAGCCGAGGCCGGGCGCACCGGCCGCGGCGGCGGACCGGTACAGGGTGAGCACCGCCCGGCCCATCGCCTCGTTCTGCCCCGCCGCGACGCGGGCCGCGACCGCCCGGCCCATCCCGCGTTCCACCAGCACCGCGGCGCGCTCTTCGGGCGCGGCACCGAACCGCGCCGCGACATCGGCCTCGCCGACGCCCGGGGTCTGCCAGCGGCGGGCGAGTTCGTGCCATTCGTAGTCCGGGTCGAAGCTTCCGAGGGTGTCACTGACCCAGCTGCGGACCAGGTGCGGGTGGCTCAGCACGACGTTGAGGACGTGAGTGCCCCCGAAGTCGTGGCCCACCAGGTCCACCGGCTCGCCGAAAGCCGCCAGTTCGACGGCCAGCCAGTCCCGGTAGCCGGCCGGGGTGGCCTCGAACCCGGCGGGCAGGGGCGCGCCGAAGCCGGGCGGCGACAGGCAGACCACGTCCGGGCGGGCGAGCTCCGCCAGCAGCGGGTCCCAGACCGCCGCGGTCTCGGGGTTGCCGTGGACGAACACCGCGGGCATCAGGCCACCACCGGCGTCGTCGGCTGCAGGACCGATTCCACCAGCGCCTCGGTGCGCAGGTGGGTGATCGCCTGGTACTCGGGGTCGCGGACCATGGCCGCGAAGGTCTGCCGGTCCGGGTAGCGGACGAGCACCACCATGTCCCACGCCTGCCCGTCCTCGGCGACCAGCGCCGGCCCGCCGGTACCCAGGTACTCCACCTTCAGGCCGTAGCGGGCGTTGAGTTCGCGGCGGAGGGCTTCGGCGTAGCGCTGGTAGCTTTCGCGGCCGCCGTCCGGGCGGAACCGCAGCAGGTTCAGCATCACGACCGGGCCGCCGGGGTCGTCGGCGAGCAGGGCGTCGAGGGCACGTTCTTCGATTTCGATCATCAGGACCTCCTGGACCGGCACTCTACACATACTTGTTGGTCGACACGCAAGTTACTTTGCTAGACTCCGATCATGCGCCGCACCCAGCAGGAACGCCGTGACCAGGCCGAAGCCGCGTTGCTGACCGCCGCCGCCGAACTCGTCGTCGAGCAGGGCGTGCGGTCGCTGACGCTCGCCCGCGTCGGGGAGCGGGCCGGGTACAGCCGCGGCATCGTCACCCACCACTTCGGCGGGAAGCAGGCACTGGTCGAGCGGCTGGCGCGGGCCACGCAGGCCGGGTTCGTCCCGGGGCTCGAGGACGTCCCGCCCGGCCTCGACCGCCTGCTGCGGCTGATCGACGGCTACCTCGGCGAGCTCGGCCGGATCGGCGTGTTCCACCAGGCTTTCCTGCTGCTGTGGGCGGAAGCCGCCACCCAGCCGGAGCTGGCCCCGATCTTCCGCGAGCGGGACGCCGCCTTCCGCGCCGACCTGCGCGAAGACGTCGAAACCGGCCTCGCGGACGGCAGCATCGACGCGGGCGCCGGCGCCGACGAGGTCGCGACCGCCGTCGTCGGGCAGCTGCGCGGGATCGCGTTGCAGCGGCTGCTCGATCCGGGCAGCGTCGACACCGAGGCGCTGCGCCGGAGCGTCACCGGCCAGTGGCGCCGCGCCCTGACCCCTTAGGCTCGGCGTCTTACGCGGAGGGAGGTGACGGCGTGACCGAACGCGGGCGGCTGCCACGCGTCAAGCGCGTGACGATCGAGGACGTGGCCCGGGAGGCCGGCGTCGGGCGGCAGACGGTTTCGCGGGCGCTGCGCGACCTGCCGGAGATCGCCCCGGACACCCGCGAGCGTGTGCTGGCGGCGGCGACCCGGCTGGGCTACCGGCCGAGCGCGCTGGCGAAGGGCATGCGCACCCAGCGGTCGGACGTCATCGCGCTGATCGTCTCCGACATCGCGAACCCGTTCTACCCGGCGGTGGCGCGCGGGGTGTACGACGCGGCGGAGGCGGCCGGGTGCAGCGTCGTGCTGTACAACACCGACGCCGACCCGGGCCGGGAACGCGACGCCATCGAGGACGCGCTGGCCCGGTCCGCGCGCGGAGTCGTCGGGTTCTTCTACGGCATGCCCGACGACGTCCTCGCCGACTACGCGCGCTCGGTCCCGCTGGTGGTCGCCGACCGCGAGCTGCCGTCGGAGGCGGCGGCATCGGTGAGCAACGACTTCGCGACCGGCACCGCGGCGGCCGTGGAGCTGCTCGCCCGCAGGCCGGACGCGTGCCTGGGCATGCTGGACAGTTCGGTCGGCGTCGCGGTCGACGAGCGGCGGCTGGCCTTCGTGACGGCGTGCGCGGCGCTGGGCTTCGGCGACGTCTCGGCGCGGATCGTCCAGGGACCGCCGACCATCCCGGGCGGCACGGAAGCGGCCCGCGAGCTGCTCTCGGCGTGGCCCGAGGTCAACGGGATCTTCGCGTTCAACGACCTGATGGGCATCGGGGCGGTCCAGGCGGTGCTCGCGCGCGGCGGGGCGGTGCCGCGGGACTGCGCGGTGGTCGGCTTCGACGACCTGGAGATGTCGGCGTACCTCAACCCGCCGCTGAGCACGGTCCGGATCGACAAGTACGACCACGGCCAGGCCCTGGTCCGGGCGCTGCTGGCGGACACCGCCGACCGGATCTCGCTGCCGGTTTCGTTGATCACCCGCGCGACCGCCTGAATCGAATCCTCCGGAAGACGCCCTTGACGGGGTAGCTCCGAGGTGCGCATACTCCCCGGGTGCCACGGCCGGGAACATTCCCGGGAACGTTCCCGAGCGAGTGGCGGAAGGAGGTGGCGGCATGGGCGCAGGCTCGCCGAGGACGGCCGGGTCGGGCTGGCTTCGCAGGTCACGCCGGTTTGCGCGCCGCTCCGACGGTTCCGTGGTGGGCTGGTGGGCGACGGGGCGTTCGGGCCGGGCGCGGGTCGCTTGGTGCGGTGGGCGGCTGCCTGAGGTCCTGCCTGCCTGGGCACGCCTCGACCGGCACCGCGGCGGCGAACTGGCGCGCGAAGCCCTGCCCGCCCCGGCGCAAATCGACCGGCGCGATGAGCGGCTGCCCCAAGCCCTCCCCGCCCGAGCACTCCTCGACCCGCCCGGCGAGCGGCTGCCCGAAGCCCTCCCCGCCCCGCCGCAACGCAACCCGCGCGCCGGCGGCGAGCAGCCACCCGGAAGCCCGCCCGAACCGCCGCGCACTCCCGCGCCCCGATCCACAGTGGACCCCTGACCCGCAACCGCGAACCCCACTTCCCCAACCGTCCCCGAGGCCCGGCCCCCACTGCGCCGAGCCTCGGCCGAAGCCGCCGCCACCCCGAAAGGACCGAACGCAATGGTGCGTACTTCTCCCCCGACGAAACGGCTTCGCCGGCTGGGCGCCGCCGCGGCCGCTGCCGTGCTCGCGCTCGTCACCGCCGGCTGCGGGAATGCCGACTCCGCCGCTCCGGCCGCCGGTGCCGCCTGTGCTGCCTCCGGGGGCAAGGTCGAACTCTCGTTCTGGTCCTGGCTGCCCGGCATCGACCAGGCCGTCGCCCTGTGGAACCAGGGGCATCCCGACATCCACGTCACCGTCGAGCAGACGCCCCAGGGCAACCAGGGCACCTACAACAAGATGTTCACCGCCCTCAAGGCGAACCAGGCGCCGGACCTCGGGCAGGTCGAGTTCGACTCGCTGCCCGGCTTCCGCGTCCAGCAGGGCCTTCGGGACATCTCCGCCTGCCCCGGCGTCGCGGACGCCAAGTCGAAGTTCGTCGACTGGACCTGGGCGCAGGCCTCGGTCGGCGGTGACGGCGTCTTCGCCATCCCGCAGGACACCGGGCCGATGGGCCTGTTCTACCGCAAGGACCTCTTCGAGAAGTACAACGTGCCGGTGCCGACGACCTGGGACGAGTACGCCCAGGCCGCGAAGACCCTGCACGCCGCCGACCCGAACCTCACGATCACGCACTTCCCGCAGAAGGACGTCAACTGGTTCGCCGGGCTCGTCTGGCAGGCCGGCGGGCACTGGTTCACCCAGGACGGCCGGCAGTGGAAGGTGAACCTGACCGACCCCGCGTCCACCAAGGTCGCCGACTACTGGCAGAACCTGCTCTCCCAAGGCCTCGTCTCGAACTACCAGGGCTTCTCCGAATCCTGGAACAAGGCGCTCGACTCCGGGCAGATCGCCACCTGGACCGGGGCCGTCTGGGGCGTCGGCACGATCGCGAAGGCCGCGCCCTCCACCGCCGGGAAGTGGGCCGTGGCGCCGCTGCCGCAGTGGACCAAGGGTGGGCAGCGCTCCGGCAACTGGGGTGGCTCGACCACCGCGGTCTTCGCCGGTACCAAGCACCCGGCCGAAGCCGCGCAGTTCGCCCTGTGGCTCAACAGCGACCCGCAGGCCCTGGCCATCCTGACCGCCCAGGGCGGGATCTACCCGGCGACCACCGAAGCCCAGGCCGGTGCGAAAGCCTCGCCCGAGAACACGCAGTTCTTCGGCGGCCAGGACGTCGACGCGGTCTTCCGCGAGGCGGGCAAGGGCGTCAGCCAGGACTTCACCTGGGGACCGTCGATGGAGCAGACCTACGCCCACGTCCGTGACGGGTTCGGCGCCGCGCTCGCCGGCAACGGCACGCTCGGCAAGGCGCTCACCGAGGCCGGCGCCGCGACGATCACCGACCTGCAACGCCAGTCCATCCCCGTGGCGAAGTAAGGACGACGATGGTTGTCGCAGCGTCCCAGACCGTCGCCGGCGTGGCGCCCCGCCCCAGGGTGGCGCGCCGGCGACGGGCGAACGGCAACGCCCGCGCCGCGTGGCTGCTGCTCGCCCCGTTCCTGATCGGCTTCGCGGTGTTCTACGTGGCCCCGATCGTGGTGGCCCTGGTGAAGAGCTTCACCGCCGTCACCCGGACGTCGACCTACGGCCGTCCCGTCGAGGTGTTCGCCGGCCTGGGCAACTACACCGCGGCCCTCGGCGACACCGGGTTCACCGGCTCGGTCGGGCGGGTCCTCCTGTTCGGGGTGATCCAGATCCCGGTCATGCTCGGCCTCGCGCTGGTCCTGGCGCTCGCCCTGGACTCGGCGGTGGTGCGGCTGCGGCGGTTCTTCCGGCTCGCGTTCTTCCTGCCGTACGCGGTGCCCGGCGTGATCGCCGCGGTCATGTGGGGCTTCTTCTACGCCCCCAACCTCTCGCCGGTCAACCAGCTGCTCGACCCGCTCGGGATCCACCCGGACCTGTTGTCCGGCAACGTGATCCTGTACTCGATCGCGAACATCGTCACCTGGACGTTCACCGGGTACAACATGCTGATCCTCTACTCGTCGCTGCAGGCGATCCCGCCCCAGCTCTACGAAGCGGCCCGGCTCGACGGCGCGTCCGGCTGGACGATCGCCTGGCGGATCAAGGTGCCGATCATCGCGCCGTCGCTGGTGCTGACCGGGGTGTTCTCCATCATCGGCACGTTCCAGCTGTTCACCGAACCCCAGGTGATGGCCGGGGTTTCCAGCGCGGTCTCGTCGTCCTACACGCCGTCGATGGCCGCCTACGCCCAGATTTCCGCCCAGAACTACGGCCTCGGCGCCGCGATGAGCGTGCTCGTCACGCTGCTGATCGCGGTGCTGTCGTGGCTGTTCTTCCGGATCACCCGCGCGAGGGCCGCCCTGTGACCACCCGTTCCTCCGCCGTGGTGACCACGGCGATGTTCGTCGCCGCGGTCTACTTCCTGCTGCCGGTGGTCTGGCTGGCGATCTCCGCGACGAAGTCCGCGTCCGACCTGTCGACGACGTTCGGCCTCTGGTTCTCCGGCAACCACCTCGGGGAGAACCTGCGCGACACCGTGACCTTCGGCGACGGCCTCTACCTGCGGTGGCTGGCCAACAGCGCGCTGTACTCCGTGGTGGGGGCGGCGGCGGCCACGCTGCTGTCGGCGATGGCCGGCTACGCCCTCGTCAAGTTCACCTTCCGCGGGCGCTCGCTGACGTTTTCCACCATTCTCGCCGGCGTGCTGGTCCCGCCGACCGCGCTCGCGGTGCCGCTGTTCCTGATGCTGGCCGGCGCCGGGATGACGAACACGGTGTGGTCGGTGCTGCTGCCGAGCATGATCAGCCCGTTCGGGGTCTACCTGGCCCGTGTCTACGCGGCGGCGTCGGTCCCGGACGAGATCCTCGAAGCCGGTCGCATCGACGGCGCGGGCGACGTGCGCATGTTCTACACCGTGAGCCTGCGCCTGATGGCCCCGGCGCTGATCACCATCTTCCTGTTCCAGTTCGTCGCGATCTGGAACAACTTCCTGCTCCCCCTGGTGATGCTGACCAGCGACCGGCTCTACCCGGTGACGCTCGGGCTGTACACGCTGAACACCCAGATCACCCGGGATCCGGACCTGAAGGCGATCGTGGTCACCGGCTCGCTGCTGTCGATCATCCCGCTGATCCTGGCTTTCCTGGCGCTGCAACGCTTCTGGCGGACCGGGCTGGCGGCCGGGGCGGTCAAGGACTGACCGCCCCGCGCCGGGCGGACACCGGCAGCCAGGTGCAGGCCCAGGCCGGTGCCGTGGCCGATGTCCTTCGTCGTGAAGAACGGCTGGAACGGCCTCGGCAGCAGGTCCGCCGGGATGCCCGGGCCGCGGTCGCGGACCTCGACGACCGCGCAGGGACCCTCCTGGCGGATCACCAGCCGCAGTTCGCCGTGGCCGCGAGGTCGGAACAGGCGGCCGCGGAGGCGCGACCAGGGCGCTGATCGCCCGGCCGGCCGCCTGCGCGTCCGCCCGCCTCCGGGCGGACCGCCGCGGCCAGCCCCGCGGCGGTGACCGCGGCGCGCACTGGAGGGCCAGGTCGAGGGCGACCTCCAGGCCGAGTTCCCGGGCCCGCGCGACGAAGGCGCACCAGGAGGTCCCGGTTGCGCAACGCGGTGGCGGCGTCGAGCAGCGCATCCCGCTCGGCGTGGCGGTCGGGCCGGTAGGCGACGCGTTCGAGCAACCGCGCGCCGATCTCGAAGTCGTTGGCCAGGGGTCCACGGCTCGCTCCAGGCGCCGATCCGGAAGGTCCGGACCCCGGGTTCGTCGGGGACGACGATCGCCGCGAAGCCGTCGCCGCCGTCGGGCTCCAGCCGGGTCCGCCGGGTGGAGCCGTCCGCCCGCA
The DNA here is from genome assembly GCF_053586895.1 of Amycolatopsis sp. NPDC003731. Classification (NCBI taxonomy): domain Bacteria; kingdom Bacillati; phylum Actinomycetota; class Actinomycetes; order Pseudonocardiales; family Pseudonocardiaceae; genus Amycolatopsis; species Amycolatopsis sp. NPDC003731. Next base: position 30,132 of record NZ_JBSFNC010000063.1, read on the forward strand.
CGGTGGCCGACACCCGCACGGCCTCGCCGACCACGGCCTTGGCCGGATGTTCCGCCGTCCCCACCGTGGTGCGGACGTCCTCGATCACGGATGCGCCCGACCACCGCGCTCACCTCCCGCGCGGCCAAGGGAAAACCCGGGTCGGCTTCGGAACCCGACGCAGTCGGCGCAGGGGCGGATCAGGGCGCGCGCAGGGCGTACCGGCGTTCCGCATAGGCCAGGTCGTCGCGCCACAGGCGGGCGGCGGCCCGGCGCATGAGGGGACGCAAAACCGGCGCCAACCGTGCAGCGTGGGCGAAACCCGGCCGTTCGGACGCCGCGATCGTCGCCTCGATCACGGCCGTTTCCGGGCGGCCGTCCGGGCCGGGACCGAGCGGGGTGGCGTGCGTTTCCACGACGCTGCCGACCCCCTCACCGTCCACAATGGTCATCAGCACGGTGCGCGGGCCCGGGCAGGTGAACTCGGCGACCACCGGGACACCGATCTTGCCGGCCAGGCGGAACGTCACCTCGACGACGAACCGGTCGTCCTCCTCGGCGACGTCGACACCCTGCGGGGCGGACACCACGCGCAGCCGCGCGAACGAGTACGGGTGGAACCACGCGCCGTGCCACGGGTCGAGGCGGTTGGCCACGACGTCTTCGGGCTCGCAGACGCCGGTGAGCGTGGCGACGGCGTCCACCGTCGTCCCGTCCGGACGGACCGGCACCGGCGGGCGCTCGGTGGGCTGCTCGCCGCCGATCCGGTCGAGCCGGACCCACGCGAGCACGCCGTCGTCGAAGGCGGGGAGGGCCGTCCACCCGGGACGGTCCGCGCCGACGCGCAGGCCGTGCCAGCGGCAGACCAGCTCACCGCAGTGCACCCGCGCCTGCTCCAGCGGGGCGCCGAGGTGGGGGCAGGCGCCGGGGCCGACGAGCAGGCCGCCGTCGGGCCCGCGCCAGGCGACCAGTTCGCGGCCGGCCACCCGCACCCCGAACGGCCGGTCGGCGCGTACCTCGCGGGCGGCCGCGAAGACGAACCAATTACCGGACGGCCGCGTGCCCGCCCGCTTGACGGCGGCTTCGATCAGCGCGGGACTGCACTCCCGGTAGGTGGGTTCCTGCCGCGCCCAGGCCGGTTCCCGGAACGGCCGCACCGGCCACCGCGCCGGCCAGCGCTCGATCACCTGCCGCTTGAAGTCCACCTGACACACTCCCACCCGAACACGACCGGCCGAGAAGACCGGCTCGCGAGCCATCCTCAGCCATGTGAAGCGATTGCGCAACGCTTCCAGGCCAGGCTGGCGTCCCGGCGCGACGCTTCACGCGCAAGCGGGACAAGGCCGCGCAGCTCACGTGTACCCGCAGGGTCGCGAATGACTCATTTTGACCCGGTGCCGCCGGCCGTGTTGGGGCTTCGGATCGGGGTTGGGGGAAGTCTGGGTTCCGTTGTGGCTGGTGCCGCAGCCGGTGCCGGTGTCGCAGCCGGTGCCGGTGTCGGTGTCGGTGGAGCTGGGGTTCGGTGCCGCTCGGGTCTGTTGCTGGTTGTCAGCGGAGTTCGGCCGTTGTCAGTACTCGGATCTGGGCTCTTGTCCATGCCTCCGGGGTCCATTGCTCCGCGAATTTGCTCAGCTCGGCCGCCGTGGTGGTGAAGCCTGTTGACTTCAGGTTCTTTGCCGCTCGGTCTGTTCGGGTTCTCGACGTTGGGGGTGCGTGGGCCAAGCCTCGGTGGGCCGCCTCCGCCAGGACCGATTCCGCCTCTGCCAATGCCTCTCGCAAGGGGTCGTGCTCTGGCGGAGGTGGTGGGCCCAGTGGCTCGGTTCGGTCGTCGGCGGCCAGGTCCGGGAGGTGGATGCCCTCCTTCGTTCGGATGGCCACCGGGTCTATGCGCAGCTCGCCTGCCGTTCGGGTCAATGCTCCGCTCAGCTGGGTGGGGTTTGCCGCCAGCGCGCTGTTCAGCGCGTCCAGCCGACCCGGGCAGGCGCTGCTGTGGGTTGCCGTTATTCGCGCCTGGGTGCCGTGGGCGTCCGCGATGATTGCGTCCAGGCGTTGGGCTCCGGGGTGGTAGCCCAGGTCGCACACCTCTGTTATCCGGACCACCGCGATGGCTTCCGCCTCGACTCGGGGACGGATCAGCTTCGGCGGGAGGTTCGCCAGCCGATTGGCTTCGGCCTTGAAGTCGGTGATCACCGCGGGCAGGTCGTCCCATGCCGCGCCGATCGGGGTTATCGATATTGCGCCCGTGCGGGAGGTGCCCAGTCTCAAGGCTCGGCTTGCGCTGCGGACCGCGGTTTCCGAGACGACGTTTGCGGCCGCCAGGACTCCCAGCGTCGTGCCCGCGATGCGGCGGCCGGCCAGGTCGTGGCCCGTGACCTGCTCGGTGCCGGTTTCCCAGCGGGCCGTCAGGGCCAGCACCGAGCCGTCGGCCGTGAAGTAGACCTGGGCGCGGCGCTCGCCCGGGCTGCCGGATATCCGGACGCCCAGTGCCGTCAGGCGGATGCGGCGCAACTTCGTCTCCGCCTGCTCTTCCGTTCCCAGCACCAGGGACGGCGGGCCGCTCGCCCGGAATCGGGCCGGGATCTCCGCGAGGAGCTCCGCGCACCACTCGACGCGGTGGCGGGCGCTGCGGGCGGCGTACGCGTCCAACTGGTCGCCGAGCTCTGACATCGCCGCCGCCGGCCAGCGCAGCCCTGACTCCGCCAGGTCCGTGGCGATGCGGCCGATCGAGGCCCGCAGCACCGGGCTCGCGTTCGCCACGCCGTCGTGCAGCACCCGCGCGACGACCTCCAGCGCGGGGGCGGACGGGACCGGGGCCGGGGCCGGGGTTGGGCCGCCGATCGCGAACCGGGTGTCCGCGTCGGTCAGGCCGCGGGTGTCGGCCTCCCGGAACGCCCAGACCGCGATGGCGACCTGCTGGGCCCGGTCGGCCGCGTCGGTGTGGGCGTAGCCCAGCTCGGCGGGGACCAGGAAGCGGACCGTCGCCGCCGGGAGTTCGGCCACCGCCACCGGGTCCGCCGCCGTCGGGCGCCGGAGGCGCACCACCGGACCCGCCTGCCAAGCGCGCCGGGCCGTTGTCACGGCTCGGGCGCCGAACTCGGCCGTCAGCGCTTCGTCGTCGATGTCGCCCGGCGACCACGCGGTGAACTCGGGTGCGGCCCCCGGGTGGTGCTGGTAGCCGAGCACGACGGCGATCCGGTGGCGGCACACGCCGGGCGCGCCGCAGGTGCACGCCGCCGCGGCGAGTGCGCCTTCCGGCGGGAACACGACCTCGACGCCGTCCGGGAACCGGCCGCGCACCTCGCCGTCCTCGGCGGTTTCGAGGGCCGGGCCGCGGCCGGCGTCGATGTCTTTCTGCGCGCGCTTGACCAGGCCGCGGTTGGCCAGCGCGGCGAGCGCGTCCGGGGTGAGCGCGAGGAGGTCGGCGCGCATCAGCCGAGCAGTTCCGCGACGAACTCGGCCAGCATCCCGGGCGTCATGGCCCCGACGTGGGCGCCCACGTCGGCCAGCCGTTGCGCCAGCGCGCGGTCGTACACCGGGTTCGCCTCCTCGTCGAGCGCGGCCAGGGCCAGCACGTGCGTGCCCGCCTCGGCCAGTTTCCGGACGTCGTGCACCAGCCGGTGTTCGTCGCCGCCTTCGAAGAAGTCGCTGATCACCACCACGATCGCCCGGCGCGGGTTCTCGATGAGCCCGGCGGCGTAGGCGACCGCCTTCGCGATGTCGGTGCCGCCGCCCAGCTGGACCTTCATCAGCAGCTCGACCGGGTCGGTGACGTCCTCGGTGAGGTCGACGACCGCGGTGTCGAACGTGACCAGGTGCGTCTTCAGGCCCGGCAGGCCCCACAGGCAGGCCGCGGTCACCGCCGCGTGGATCACCGAGCCGGCCATCGACCCGGACTGGTCGACGAGCAGGACCAGCTGCCACCGGTCGAGGTGCCGGCGGGTGCGGGAGGTGAACTTCGGGCTGTCGATGAGCACCCGCCGCTCGGCGGGCTGGTAGCGGCCGAGGTTGGCGCGGATCGTGCGGTGGAAGTCGAAGTCACGCGCCTGCTTCAGCTGACTGGGCCGCCGGGACCGGGTGCCGGTGAACGACCGGCGCAGCTCCGGCTTCAGCCGCCGCAGCAGGTCGCGGACGACCGCTTCGACGAGTTTCCGCGCCATGGCGAGCAGATCCGGGTTCATCAGGTGCTTGGTGCGCAACACCGCCCGCAGCAGCGCCGGGCTCGGTTCGATCCGGGCCAGCACGTCCGGGTCGGTGACGATTTCGGTGATGTCGTAGCGCTCCACCGCGTCGCGTTCCAGGCGCTCGATGGTCTCGCGCGGGAACAGCCGGTGCACGTCGTCGAGCCAGTCTACTGTGGACAGTACGGACGGCCCGGTGCCGCCGCGCACGTCCCGCTCGGCCAGCTCGTCACCGCGGTCGTAGAGCCAGGACAGGGCCGCGTCCCGCCCCGCGCCCTCCCGGGTGAGCTCGCAGGCCGCTTGCGCGGGCTCGCCGAGGATGAGGCGCCAGCGCTCGAGGTCGGTCACGCGGGTGCCTCTCCGTGGGACGGGCGGTGTTCGAACGCGGTCATGCCAGGCCCTCCCGGGTCAGGCGGGCGTCCACGCGGGCCTCGAGGGCCATGGCCTCCGCGATGACCACCGGGTCGATCGCGACCGGCCGGGTCAGGGTGCGGGCCGAGCCGCCGCGGCCGTGGCGGGCCAGCAGGCGCTCGGCGATCTTTTCGCGTTCCGCGGGCGGGAAGTAGGCGAACGCCAGGCGCAGCGCGGGCAGCGCCGCCAGGAATTGCGCCTCGGTCAGCGCGCTCACCAGCTCGTCCAGCGTGTCCAGCACGCCGTCGGCGCCGATCACCTCCTCGCGGGCCAGCGCGAACAGCCCGGCCAGCCAGTCGCCGAGGGAGGCCGGGGCGGCCATGTCCCGCACCGCCGCCCGGGTCCGGTCCGGAGCCGGGGCGGCGCCGAGTGACCAGGCCAGGCCGGCCGCGGCGCCCCGCAGGTCCGGCGGGACACCCGCGTCGGCGGCCACCCGCCCGGCGACCGCGGTGGCCGTCTCGCGATCCACCGTCAGCACCGGCGCCGCGTGCCGGATCGTGTCGCGGACCGCCACCATCGCCGCGAGCCGGCGCGGCTCGGCGGGAGCCGGGCCACCGCGGACGGCTTCGGCCAGCCACAACGCCCGCGCCACCCCCGCCCGCAGCACGGCCGCGGCCGCCGGGCTGCCCGCGAGGCCGAACAGCTCGTCGTGGCGCCACAGCGCGAGGACCGTCGCCACGGCGTCCCCGAGCGGGCCGAGGTCGTCCGCGTGGCCGGCCTCCGCGACCAGGGTGTCCACAATGGATTCGGGCAGGGCCGGGACGCCGCACAGAGCGGCGTCGAACAGCGCTCGCGCCAGCGCCGGCAGGTCGGCGCCGGGCAGGCTCTCCCGCAGCACGGCCAGCGCCGCTTCGGGCAGGGTCGCGCCGTACGCCCCCGCCTCGATCAGCGCGGGCAGGCGGGTGTCGCCGGGAGTCAGCCGCCAGACCTCGACGACCACCGGGTCCGCGCCGCCCGCCGGACCGGACCGGCGGTCGAACCCGGGAATCCCCAGCAGCCGCAGGCAGTGCAGGACCCGGCTGCGGCGCCGCCCGTGCTCTTCGGTCAGGTCGAGCCGGACCGGACCGGCGCCGTCGAGGCCCAGCTCCGCCAGTTCCGCCTCGACCCGGCCGGGCAACGGCGGCGCGGGGGTGTCCGGGTGCAGCCGGCCCGTGCGCTCGCCGCCGAGCGCGGCCACCATCTCGACCACCACCGGGTGCGCACCCGGCTGCAGCGGCCCGCGGACCGTCCACGGCGGCGGCTGCGTCAGGTCGTCGGTGACCAGGGCGCCGAGCAGGCCGTCCAGGACGTCGACCCGCGCCGGGTGGTCGTGCCCGCGCAGCTTGGCCAGGCCGTCGGCGAGGGCGCGGGCGGCGATGAGATCCGCGGTCGACACCGGCTGACGTCGCGCGCGCAGCCGCCCGGCGACCGCTTCCAGCAGCCCCTGGCCGGCGCCGGCCAGGCCGCGTTCCCAGAGCAGCTGGTAGTAGCCGGGCGAGGGCATCCCGGACTGGTAGCCGGTGAACGCGTCGAGCCGCCGGTGCGAGTACGGCACGAGGTAGCTCGCCGCACCGGGCTGCCGGGGCACCTCGGGCCAGTCCGTGCCGCCGCTCGCCGCGAGCCGCCGGACGGCCGCGGTGTGGAACCCGCCGGTGACGACCAGTACGGGCCGCTCCCCGGCGTCGGCGACGGCCGCGCGGACCCACGAGGCCATGTACTCCTCGCGCACCCGGTCGCTTTCGCTCGCTTCGGCCTCCCCGCGCAGGAGGTCGAAGTACGCCGTCAACCGTTCCGCCAGGCCCTCGTCCGGGGCCGCTTCGAAGAGGTGGTCCCAGAGCGAGTCGGGGTTGTCCACCGCGAACTCCGCGCACAGCCGGCGGATCACTTCGGCGTAGCGCAGCTCCGCGTCGGCGTACCGGTTGTCCCAGCCGTCGAAGGCCGGGTGCCAGGCCGGCAGGTCGATGAACCGCAGCTCCGCACCGGCCGCCCGGCCGGCGGTCAGCGCGATCCACTCGGGGGAGTGGTCGCAGAACGGCGACCACGACGAGTGCGTCCGCTGCTCGCCGGAGTAGCTCGTGTGGATGGCGATCGGCAGTTCGTGGCCGAGCAGCAGCTCACCGAGCCGGCCGTTGACGTCGGCCGGCCCCTCGACGAGCACGTACGCCGGGCGCAGCTCGCCGACGGCCGACGCGACCACCCGGCTGCACGCCGGGCTGTGGTGCCGCACGCCCACGAAGACGGCCCCCATGCCCCGCCCCCTCAGCCCGGCAGCAGGTGCCGCGCGTGGTGCAGCTCCTGCCACGGATCGGCACCGCGGCGGGCCGCGTGCTGTTCGAGGTACCGGCGCAGCCGCGCCAGGTCGTCCGCGTTGTCCTTCGCCGCCGTGCCGGCCAGGCAGGCCACGACGTCGGCGGGCGTGCCCGGCTCACCGCGCAGGTACCAGCCCCGCACCCCGACCGCGTGCGCGACCGACACCGCCTCCGCGGTGCTCATCACGGCCGACACGCGATCGCCCGCCGGCCCGCCGCGCAGGTCGCGGAAGGTGGTGACCAGCACCTCCAGCACGTCACGCCGCGGCGGGGCCTCGACCCCGGACCGGGCCAGCAGCGCGGTCGCCTCCTGCTCGACCAGGTCCAGTTCGGTGGCGAAGTCCGCGATCGGGAACACCGTCTCGAAGGTGAACCGCCGTTTCAGGGCCGCGCTCATCTCGTTGACGCCGCGGTCGCGCGTGTTGGCCGTGGCGATGACGTTGAACCCTTCGGAGGCGAACACCATGCCCGCCCCGCCGGGCAGCTCCGGGATCGCCAGCACCCGCTCGGACAGCAGCGACAGCAGGCAATCCTGCACTTCCAGCGGGCAGCGCGTGATCTCCTCGAACCGCACCACCGCGCCCTCGCGCATGCCGCGCAGCATCGGCGCGGGCACCAGCGACCGCTCCGACGGCCCTTCGGCGACCAGCAGCGCGTAGTTCCACGAGTACTTGATCTGGTCCTCGGTGGTGGCCGCGCCGCCCTGGATGGTCAGCGTCGAGTCACCGCTGACGGCCGCCGCGATCAGCTCCGACAGCAGCGATTTCGCCGTCCCGGGCTCGCCGACGAGCATCAGCCCGCGGCTGGTGGCCAGCGTGACCAGCGACCGGTCGATCAGCGACGGATCGCCGACGAACTTGCGCCGGATGCCGTGGGCCTCGTCGCCGACGATGAACCGGCGCGCGGCCGCGAGGCTGAGCGCCCAGCCCGGCGGGCGCGGCGCGGTGTCCTGCTCGCGCAACCGGGCCAGCTCATCGGCGTAGCGGACTTCGGCCGGTGGCCGTTGCGGGTTCGCGGTCACCGGGTCAGCCCTTCGAGGTCGGCCAGCACCTCGGACGCCGTGACCGGGTCCAGGTCGCCGAAGGGCCGGGTGGACCCGAGCCGGCGCCAGTGGCCACCTCCGGTGTCGTCCAGCCAGATCGCGCCCAGCACCTGCTCCGGTTCCCAGGTCACGTCGCCGGCCGCGATGCCGGGGTCGAGGTCGACCACGACGCTGAAGCCGCCGGGGGCCGGGCGGGAGATCCAGCACTCGATGCCGGCGTCCTGCGGTTCGCCGCGCACCCAGCCGCGCTGGGTCAGGCCGAGCACCTTGCCGACCGGCACCTTGAGGCCCTCGAACCGCTTCAGCGTCGTCGCGGCCTTCTCGGCGTCGTCCAAAGTGGCCACCGGACGGCCCAGCTGCGGGAACGGCTGCAGGATCTCGTAGTCGGCGAACACCGCCGACCACTCCGCCAGCGCCGCGCCCAGCTCGAGCGGGTGCGCGATGCCCACCTCGGCGTCCGGCGGCAGCAAGTAACCGTCGTCCTCGACGGTGGCGTACGTGCGATCCTCCGCGCACCGGAACGCTTCGCCCGCCGTGGTGCGCCAGACCAGCCGCCGCACGAGGTGCCAGAGCAGCGGGTGGCCGGCCAGCAGCTGCTCGAACTCCGCGGCGGGCCAGCGGCGGCCGAGCACCATCGCCGTCTCCAGCCGGGAGATCTGGTCGGCCGCGACCGCACGGACGTCCTTCTTCAGCGCCGAGAAGCGCTTGTACTCCGCCGCCGCGAGCTCGGCGTCGTCCTTCGCGCCCGGCTTCGGCAAGGCCTTGCGGGGCTTGCCGTCCGGGTCCGTGACGTACGGTTTGAGCTGTTCGTCGAAGCCGACGACGAACGTGCGGGGGCCGTAGTCGATCACTGCCGTGGCTGCCTCGTCGAGGCCGAGTGTCGGGACCAGGCGGTCGGCCAGCTGCTCGGTCGACAGGCCGAGCCCCTCGGCGACCGCGGCGATCTTCTCCTGCGCCTTCAGCTTCAGCCCCTTGAACTTCACCTTCTGCGCGATGGAGTTCAGGTGCAGGAGCGCGAGGTCCGTGCCGATGCCGGCCAGGACGTCGAGGGCCGCGGTCGCCCGGGCGTGGCCGCCTTCGCCCGGCCAGGCGCGGATCAGCGGGCTCAGCTCGCGGACCACCGTGTCGTCTCCGAGCAGGCCCAGCGCGGTCAGCACCCAGCCGCCCTTGGCCGGGAACCCTTCGCTCTCCCAGCCGCGGAACAGCGCCCAGGCGAACTCCGCCAGCGAGGCCGGGTCACAGACCTCCCGGACGTGCGGCACCCCGGCGTAGATCTCGTCGGGGCGGCACAGCGCGAGCATCGTGACGACGTGCCCGGCCGCGCTTTCTGGCAGCGCTTGACCGCCCTCGCGCAGCCGGATCTGCGGCAGCACGACCGGATCGGCCCAGGCCCCGGCCACCGGCATCCGCGCGGGCAGGACGTCCAGGGGGTCGGTGGCGAGCAGCCGGCCGATCGCCTGGGCGGCTTCGGGGCCGTGGCCCGCCGCGGCCCGCGCGACGACTTCGGCGTTCTGCGCCGCGACGTGGCGCAGCGCCGCTTCGGCCGCGCGACGCCGCGCCCCGGCCGGCCCGAGCGCGGGCGGGACGAGGTACCGCGCGGCCGCGGCCGGGTGGCGGGCCAGCCAGGCCGACGCGATCGAGCGGGCCGACTTCAGCCGGACGAACCAGTCCGCCATCAGCTCGGCGATCTCCGGGCTCGTCAACGGCAGGAGCAGCCCGCCGTGGCCCGGGTGCGCGGTCGCCGCCGCGAGGACCGGCCGGTACGCGGCCAGGCCGTGCCGGCCCAGGAGCTGACGGCCCCAGCCCTCGGCATCCCAGGCGTCCTGGGGTTCCCAGTGGGGGAGGTGCTCGAGCACCCACTCCCGCGGCGCGGCGAGGAACAGGCGCGGTTCCGCCCAGCGCGGGAGCTTCCCGGCCTCGAACGCGGCGATCCGGCCCGCCAGGTCCGGGTCGTCGCCCGGCCAGAAGTTCTCCAGGTCCTGCCTCGCCCACTCGGCTTCTTCGCCCGGCTCCCACTCGAGCGCCGGCTCGCCGCCGGTCTCGAGTCCACTGAGGACGGTGGGTTTGACCGCCGTGCGCTTCGTCGTCCACGGTGGGTCCACCAGGACCCGCGGCAGCGCCGACCGCGGAACCTCGGACAGCCGATCACCGCCCGCCATCGTCTTCTCGACCACCGCACGCTGCTCGGCCGGCAGCTGCCCGGCGACCCGGGCGGCGATGTCCGGATGCGCGCGAACCTGGCTCCGCAGCAGGAAGCCGGCGGCGTCCGCGGTCTTGGAGCGGCCGGTGGCGGCCTCGGCCAGCAGCCGGACCGCGCGGGCGGGGAAGCGGCCCATCGCCCCGGCGACGACCGGCGACACGTGCTTCTGGCCGAGCCGCGCCACCAGCAGGCCGAACGCCGTGTCGGTGGGCAGGACGGCGAGGAAGCGCAGCAGTGCCTTGCGCGAGTCGCCGCCGTTCGGGTCACCGTCGATCGCCCGGGCCACGAACGGCGCGACGGCCGGCCCCAGCGCGTCGGTGAGGGTGCAGCGGATCTCGTCCTGGTTGAACTGCCAGTTCACGTACTCGTTGTGCACCGCGGCGACCTGTTCCGGGGTGCTCAGGGAGGTCAGCACCGCGCCCCAGTCGAAGTTGTAGGCGTCGACGCCCGCGACCTCGGCGACCAGCTCGTCACTCCAGTCGGTGCAGGTGGGGACCAGGTAGGAGGCGGCGATCCGGGTGGCCGCCTGGGTGCGGCACGGCGCGAGCGCCTCGGCCGCGGCTTCGTAGTCGGCCTGCGGCGCCGCGGCGAGGACCGAACGCAGCCGCCGGAACAGCGGGATCCGCAGCAGGTGCAGCGGAACCTGCGCGCCGGGGCACGGGCGCACGAGCGCCGGCCCGCCGGTCTCGTTGCAGCTGATCCGGGTGGCCTCGGCGGCCGCCCGGACCGCGAACACCAGGCCGTGGCGCAGGATCCACGCGTCGGCCACCTGCTCCGAGCGGTTCCGCTCCTCGCTGCCCCGGTAGTGGCCGTACATCCGCAGGCGGGCCAGTGCGGCGGCGCCCACCACGTCGGCCTCGCCGGCCTGCGTCCGCCGGATGGCCGCCAGGATCGCGGGGTCGCTGCCCGGGTTGCCGAAGGCCTCTTCGGCGCGTTCACCGGGTTCGTCGAGCACGGATTGCCAGTACCCGGCCGCCTCCTGGCCGAGCTCGACCTCGCGGACGAACCAGCCGCCCCGCCGGACGTGGACGTGCGGCTCCCAGGACGGGTCCGGCCGGAACGCCGTCTCGCTCGGCTGTCTGCTGTCGTTCACCTGTGTTTCCCCCTCCTGCGGGTGATCGGTCGCAGACTACGGGGAGGGTCCGACAGTTTTCGTTCGCGGCGGGAAAGCCCCGGTCAGCCGGGGTTGGTGTCGGCGTACTCGACGGTGATGTTCTTGAAGCCGAGCGACTGCAGCAGGCCGGTCAGCATCGTGCGGGTGTTGCGCTCCGCGTCGGCCACCAGCGAGCTCTTCGCGGCCGCGGCCTGGATCTGCTTCTGGGCGAGCTCGTAGAGCGCCTGCTGCGAGTTCGGGTTCCCGCTGAGGAACTCGTTGATCCGGGTGAACAGGCCCTGCTGCTGCGCGTACACATGGGACTCGTGCACGTCCAGCGTGGCCGGCTCCAGCTGTGCGTGCCCCAGGGTGATCTTCGCGGACTGGCGGTCGTCGGAGACCTGGACCGCGTCGCCCTTCAGCCGCGAGAAGTCCACATAGGCGTTGTCGGTGCCGACGCCGATGAACAGGGTGTCGCTGCCCACGAGGAAACTCGGCAGGACCGAGCTGGTGGTGATGTCGACGACGACCTGGAACGAACCGCTGGCCGCCTCGTAGCGGGACAGCTCGACGATCGACTGCAGCAGCACCGGACCGGAGTGTTCCTCGGTCCGCTCCGCGAACGGATTGCGCAATTGGGGTAACACGTGCACGGCCGATGCGACGAGCACGGCGGCGATCAGAACCACCGCGGCCACAGCCAACGCGACGAGCCGTTTGCCCCAAGCACCCATACCCGCAGGAATACCCAACCGGCCACCGCGCCAATCGAGCGGTACGGTGTGACCGACTCCGACGAGGGGAGACCGTGTGCGCAAGTCCGTGTGGCTGTGGATCCTGGTGGTCGTCCTCGCCGTCCTGGTGCTCGGCATGATCTTCGGCGGCTACCGCAAGGGCACCAAGCTCGGCGCGCCCGCCGCACCCGTGGCGTCCTGGGTCGCCGGCCGGGCGGCCTAACCCCGGTTGCGCCGCTTGGCCCCGGCCGCCACCGGGGCGTCCCGGTACCGCAGGATGCCTTCCACGCCACGGAGGAACGTGGCGCAGATCGGGGCCGGGTCGGTGAGGCAGCCCGCGGCCATCGCGCCGTCGCGGAGCATGACGAAGTGCTGCGCGGCCGGCCCGGCGGCAGTCTCCCCGGTTGCGGCGAGGAGTTCCGTGACGGTGTCCAGGAACCACTGCCGGTGCGCGAGGACGGCCTGGTGCACCGGGTGGGCGGGGTCCGGGTATTCGGCGGCGGCGTTGAGGAACGCGCAACCGCGGAAGCCGGGTGACCGGATGCCGTCCGCGATCGTCGTGGCCACGGCCAGGACGACGTCCTCGGGCGAGCCGCCCGCCTCCCGGGCCGCCGCGACCTGCGCGCGGATGGCCTTGTCCGCTTCGCTCAGGTAAGCGACCAGCAGGTCGTCCTTGCTGGGGAAGTGCCGGTAGAGCGTGGCGCGGGTGACGCCGGCGTCGGCGATGACCCGGTCGATGCCGACCGAATGCAGGCCCTCGGTGTAGAACAGCCGGCTGGCCGAGCTCAGCAGCCGCGCTCGTGCTTCGGACACGTCCACCTCCCGGTTCGCTGCGTCCAGCCTAGCAGATAGAACGGTCGGTCTTGACGGCGGCGGGTCGGCACTGCCATAGTCGGCAACGAGACAGATCGTTCTATCTACCGGGAGAGTCCATGACCACCGACACCGTTCCGGCCGCCGACGTCGCGCAAGCCTTGCGGCGGCTCTACTTCGTCCGGTTCGCGTTCGCCCTCGTCTGGGCGGGGCTGCTCTTCACGACGGCGAAGGCGCTCGGGCCGGTCAGCATCGCGTTGCTGGTGCTGTACCCGCTGTTCGACGTCGTCGCCGCCGTGCTCGACGCGCGTTCGGCGAAGGCGGGCAAGCCGATCACGGCGCTCTACGTGAACGTCGCGATCAGCCTGCTCGCCGCCGCCGGTCTGGCCCTCGCCGCCTCGTCCGGGATTCCGGGCGTGCTGCGGTTGTGGGGCAGCTGGGCGATCGTGGCCGGCCTCGTCCAGCTCGTCGTCGGTGCCGCCCGGCGTGGCCTCGGCGGCCAGTGGCCGATGATCCTCAGCGGCGCGATCTCCGTCGTGGCCGGTACTTCCTTCATCCTGCAGGCCACAATGGAGGGTGCGTCGCTGACGGCGCTGGCCGGCTACGCCACGCTGGGCGGCATCTTCTTCCTCGTCTCCGCGCTGCGGCTGGGGGTCAGGAGCAGGACGTCCCGTTGAGCGCCGGCTGCTGGAACGGCGGCGTGCCACCGTTGTAGTTCGCGTTGTAGCCGAGCGTGGTCGTCGCGTTCGTGCCCAGGCTGCCGTTCCACGCCGCGTTGGCGACCGTGACGACGTCGCCGCCGTCGGTCCAGGTCCCGTTCCAGCCGTTGGTGACGGTCACGCCGGGGGCGGAGAACGTCAGCGTCCAGCTGCTGAGGGCCGCACCGCGGTTCTCGATGACGATCTCGCCGGTGTACCCGGTCGGCCAGCTGCTGACCACCCGGTGGGTGACCTTGCAGCCGCCGGTCGGCTGCGGGGTCGTCGTGGTGGGCGTCGTGGGCGTGGTCGGGGTGGTCGGCGTGGTGGGGCTCGTCGGGGTGGTGGTCTGGATCGGCCCGGCCGCGATGGCGAGGTCGTAGGCCCGCTGGGGCACGAACTGGCCGGCCGTGGCGATGCAGCCGTCCGCCTCGCCCGGCGGCTTGACCCACAGGAACGCGTCGATCTGGCCGTCGCCGGTCTGGTTGGTGCTCGGGGTGCCGATGGCGCGCCCGCCGGGGTCGCACCACTCGCTGCCCTGCGGCCCGTTGCCGTTGCGGCTCGTGTCGACCACGGCCTTCAGCCGCGAATCGCCCAGCTGGCCGAGGATCGCCTTGTCGTAGGCGACCTCGTCGGAGGTCGAGCGGTAGTTGGACACGTTGGTGGAGATGCCGTCGGCGCTGTTGGAGATGTCGGCGGCCCGCAGCCGCGAGGCGGCGTCACCGGGGGAGAGCCACGCGGAGTGCCCGATGTCGAAGTACACCTTCGCCTGGGACGAGCCGGCCTTCAGCTTCTTGCCCGCGTACGCCATCGACGCCGTGGTCTGGCGCTGCTGGTCGCTGTTCTGGCAGTTCGTCATCTGCGGGAGCACGTCCGGCTCGAGCACGATCGCCGCCGGACGGCCCGCGAGACCGGCCGCCACCTGGTCGATCCAGGCCCGGTAGGCGTCGTGGGACGGCGCGCCGCCGCTGCTCGCCCCGCCGCAGTCGCGGTTGGGGATGTCGTAGACGACCATGATCGGGATCTTCCCGGCGGCGGCCGCGGCGCCGACGTAGGCGTCCACTTCGCCGCGCACGGTGGACGTGTTCGTGGTGGTGAACCACCGCGCCTGCGGTACCGCGGCGATCCGGTCGCGGATGACCGCGGCGCGCGAGTCGCCGGGGTTCGCCGCGACCCACTTGGCCGCGTTGGTGCCCGGGTCGACGTAGTACGCCGAGGCGGCGGCCTGCGCGCCGGCCCACGTGGTCGTGGCGACGACGCCGGTCACGACCACGGCGGCGAGCCCGCCGGCGGCCACTGTCCTGCTTCGCATGCACGTTCTCCTTCGAACGACGGGGGGCGCCGGAAACGTCGACTGGGAGCGCTCCCAGCAGTCCGAGACTGTAGCCGGGGAAAGCGGTGCGGGAAAGGGGGTGCATCGCCGTTTTCGACCGCCGCCGCGAAAATTACACCGGTGCGAAGAACGACAGTTGTTCGGCGGCAAGGCGACTGTTAGCGTTAACGCAGCGCGTGTTCGCCATCGACGAAGATGGGGTTCTCCTGGGCCGATTACCGGCCGGACGAGGGCGTTTTCCCCCTTCGCCGATCGTTCGACTGTTTCGCCGGCAAGCCCGGAACTTTCGCCGGGTGCCGCCCTGCGTCGGAAGTGAGGACTACCATGTTCCGGAGCGCGATTGCGGTGGTCACCGCGGTCGTCCTGGCCGTGGCCGGCAGCGTCGTCGCCGCGGCGCCGGCCCAGGCCGCCACCTCGATCACGATCAACGGCAGCTCCGGCGGACGCACGTTCGACGGCGTCGGCGCGGTCAGCGGGGGCGGGGGTAACAGCCGCCTGCTGATCGACTACCCCGAACCGCAGCGCGGCCAGATCCTCGACTACCTGTTCAAGCCCGGCTACGGGGCCGCCCTGCAGATCCTCAAGGTGGAAATGGGCGGGGACACCAACTCCACCAGCGGCGCGGAACCGAGCCACGCCCACTTCCGCGGCGACCTCGACTGCAACCGCGGGTACGAGTGGTGGATCATGGAACAGGCCAAGGCGCGCAACCCCGGCATCAAGCTCGTGGGCCTGCCCTGGGGCGCGCCGGGCTGGATCGGCAACGGGACGTTCTTCTCCAACGACCTCACCGACTACTACCTGTCGTGGCTGGGGTGCGCCAAGCAGCACGGGCTGACCATCGACTACCTCACCAGCGTCCAGAACGAGAAGCAGTGGAGCGCCGACTGGACCGTGACCCTGCGCAACGCCCTCAACGCCAACGGGTACAGCGCGGTCAAGGTCATCTCCGGCGACTCGTGGCCGGGGGACTGGGGCCCGGCGAGCGCGATCTCGACGAACACGGCCTACCGCAACGCCACCGACGTGCTCAGCGCCCACTACACCTGCGGCTACCTCAGCGCGCAGACGTCCTGCAGCGTGCCGGCGAACGTGGTCAACACCGGGAAGACGTTGTGGTCCAGTGAAAACGGCTCACAGGACTACAACGACGGCGCCAAGCCGCTGGCCCGCGGGATCAACCGCGTCTACCTCGACGGCAAGATGACCGCGTACCTCAACTGGGACCTGATCGCCGCCACCACGCCGAACATCCCGTGGCCGACGGTCGGGCTCATCCTCGCCAACCAGCCGTGGTCGGGTTACTACTCGGTCGGCAAGGACGCGTGGGCGCTGGCGCACACGACGCAGTTCACCGCGCCCGGCTGGAAGTACCTCGATTCGTCCAGCGGCTACCTGGGCGGCAACCGGTCCAACGGCAGCTACGTCTCGCTGAAGTCGCCGAACAACACCGACTACAGCACGGTCATCGAGACGATGGACGCGACCTCGGCCCAGACGCTGAACCTGAACGTCACCGGCGGGCTGTCCACGGGCCAGGTGCACGTGTGGGCGACCAACCTCAACTCGAACAACCCGGCCGACCACTTCGTCCACAGCACCGACCTCACGCCGTCCGGCGGCGCGTACTCGCTGACCGTCCAGCCCGGGTACCTGTACACGATCACGACCACCACCGGGCAGGGCAAGGGCACCGCGACCAGCCCGCCGCAGGGCTCGCTGAACCTGCCCTACAGCGACGACTTCGAGGCGTACGCGAAGGGCAAGGAAGCCAAGTACCTGATGGACATGGAGGGCGCGTTCGAGACCGCCCCCTGCGGCGCCGGCCGCGCGGGCACCTGCGTCCGCCAGTCCGCGACGCAGAAGACGATCCCCTGGAAGAAGTTCGTCGACCCGTACGCGCTCCTGGGCAACGTCGCCTGGAGCAACTACACGCTCAGCACGGACGTGCTGCTGGAGAAGTCCGGCTACGTCGAGCTGCTCGGCCGGGCCGGCTCGCAGGACACCGGCAACCAGGGCGCGCTGAACGCGTACTACTTCCGGATCGGCGACAACGGCGCCTGGTCGATCCGGCGCAACAACACCAGCCAGCAGAACACGACGCTGCGCACCGGCACGACG
Source organism: Amycolatopsis sp. NPDC003731 (assembly GCF_053586895.1). Lineage (NCBI taxonomy): Bacteria > Bacillati > Actinomycetota > Actinomycetes > Pseudonocardiales > Pseudonocardiaceae > Amycolatopsis > Amycolatopsis sp. NPDC003731. The sequence continues at coordinate 47,019 of NZ_JBSFNC010000063.1, forward strand.
GCCGCGCTCGGCACCGGCAGCTGGCACAAGCTGTCGCTGGGCTTCTCCGGCAGCACCATCACCGCGTCCGTCGACGGCACGGTGCTCGGCACGGTCACCGACGGCACCTTCCCGGCCGGCCAGGTCGGGATCGGCACGAGCGTCGGCGAAACCGCGCAGTTCGACAACTTCGCCGTGGCCGGTTCGGGCGGCGGGTCGACGTCGGTGCTGCGCAACACCGCCGCCGGGCGGTGTCTCGACGTGCCGAACGTGTCCCAGACCAACGGCACCCAGGTGACGCTGTGGGACTGCAACGGCGGCAGCAACCAGCAGTGGACGCTGACGTCGGGCAAGCAGCTCCTGGTGTACGGCAACAAGTGCCTGGACGCCGAAGGCGCGGGCACCACCGCGGGCACCCGGGCGATCATCTGGGACTGCTCGACCGGCGCCAACCAGCAGTGGACGGCGGCCGCCGACGGCACGATCACCGGTGTCCAATCGGGACTGTGCCTGACGCCGAACGGCAACGGCACGGGGAACAGCACGCCGGTGACGCTGCAGACCTGCACGGGCGGCAACGCCCAGAAGTGGACCCGGGGCTAGGCCGTCCGGACGGAGGAGTTCGCGATGAACAAGCGTTGGACGAGGATGTGGCCGGCCGTGGTGATCGCCGCGGGCGCGCTGGCCGGCACGGCGACGACGTCGGAGGCGGCCGCCCAGGGGCCGTGTGACATCTACGCGGCCGGCGGAACGCCTTGTGTGGCCGCGCATTCGACCACCCGGGCGCTCTACGGCGCGTACAGCGGCTCGCTGTACCAGGTGCGGCGGGCGTCGGACAACACGACGCGGGACATCGGCGTCCTGAGCGCCGGCGGCGTCGCGAACGCCGCGGCCCAGGATTCGTTCTGCGCCGGGACGTCCTGCCTGATCACGGTCATCTACGACCAGTCCGGCCGGAACAACCACCTGACCCAGGCCCCGCCGGGTGGCTTCCCCGGCCCGGCGCCCGGCGGCTACGACAACCTGGCCAGCGCGACGGCCGCGCCGACCACCGTCGGTGGGCAGAAGGCGTACGGCGTGTTCGTGGCACCGGGGACGGGCTACCGCAACAACAACGCCACCGGCACGGCGACCGGTGACCAGCCCGAAGGCATGTACGCGATCTTCGACGGCACGCACTACAACGGTGGCTGCTGCTTCGACTACGGCAACGCCGAGCGCAACAGCCGCGACAACGGCAACGGCACGATGGAAGCCATCT
>NZ_JBSFNC010000064.1:0-48147 GCF_053586895.1 Amycolatopsis sp. NPDC003731
TGTGATGTCCAGGGACGTTGTCCCGAGTCGAGGTGACCAGGAGCGGCCTGTCGTGCTGACAGGTGAAGGCCTCCGGTTGTGAAGTGGAGCTGTCGAGGAACCACATCACGCCTCCGGAGGCCTTCGTGTCCCACCCTAACGCCACCCTGACCCCACGCACCCGGCTACGGCTGGCCCGCCTGATCGTCGAGCAGGGCTGGACCTGCGCCGAAGCGGCGAAGATGTTCATGGTCGCCGCCAAAACGGCCGCGAAATGGGCGCAGCGCTACCGGCTCGAGGGCGCGGCGGGGATGGCTGACCGCAGCTCACGCCCACACCGCAGCCCGACCCGCACCCCCAGGCAGGTGGTCCGGGCGATCGTGCGGCTGCGCTGGCGGCACAGGCTGGGCCCGGTCCAGATCGGCGGCCGGCTCGGCCTGCCCGCCTCCACGGTGCACGCGGTGCTGGTGCGCTGCCGGATCAACCGCCTGTCCCGTATCGACCGGGTCACCGGCGAACCGCTGCGCCGCTACGAACACGACCACCCCGGCTCGCTGATCCACGTCGATGTCACCAAGTTCGGCAACATCCCCGACGGCGGCGGCCACCGCTACGTCGGCCGGCAACAGGGCGAGATCAACAAACGCGCCACCCCCGGCCTGGCCCGCGGCGCGGACTACAAGCCCCGCACCGGGACCGCGTTCGTGCACACGGTCATCGACGATCATTCCCGCGTCGCCTACGCCGAGATCCACGCCGACGAAACCGCCGCCACCGCCACGGCGGTCCTGCGCCGGGCGGTGTCCTGGTTCGCCGACCTGGGCGTCACCGTCGAGCGCGTGTTATCGGACAACGGCTCGGCCTACCGCTCCCATGCTTGGCGGGACACGTGCGCCGAGCTGGGGATCATCCCGAAACGGACCCGGCCTTACCGGCCGCAGACCAATGGCAAGATAGAACGGTTCCACCGGACGCTGGCCGACGGGTGGGCCTACGCCTGCTTCTACCCGACGGAGACACTGCGGCGGGCGGCGCTGCCGGGGTGGCTGCACTTCTACAATCACCATCGACCCCACAGCTCAACCGGCGGCAAGCCGCCGGTCACCCGGCTGACCAACCTCCCTGGACATCACAGCTAGCTCACCACTGCTGCTGCGGGGGCTGGCCGGGCTGGCCGAACCCGCCGCTCGGCGGGCCCTGCTGCCCCGGCGGCTGGCCCCAGCCCTGCGGCGGCTGACCAGGCTGACCCGGCTGCCCGGGCTGACCCGGCTGGCCGTACCCACCGGGCTGGCCGTACCCGCCCGGCTGACCCGGCTGCGGGAAGCCCCCGCTCGACGGCTGCGGGAACCCGCCGCTGGACGGGTTGGGCCCGCCCGGCTGGCCGTAGCCACCCGGCTGGCCGTAACCCGGCTGACCCGGCTGCCCGGGCTGGCCCGGCTGCCCGTAACCACCGGGCTGCCCGAACCCGCCGGGCTGACCCGGCTCGCCGTAGCCACCGGGCTGCCCGAACCCGCCCGGCTGACCGGGCTGCCCCGGCTGGCCGAAGCCCGGCTGCTGCGGGCCACCGAAGCCCGGCGGCGGTCCGCCGAAGCCCTGCGGGCCGCCCGGCGTGGCACCGCCGGCACCGAGGCCGACGAACTGCTGCGTCGCCGGGATGAGCCCGAGCACGCCCACGATGAGGATGAGCACGCCCAGGATCAGCGGGGGCAGCCCGATGCCGAAGGTGTCCCGGCCGGACGCCCCGCCGACGAAGTCGCTGTTCGGGGTCATCCCGATCTTGAGCAGCAGAGCGAACACCGCGAGGAGCGCACCACCCGCGACGACCGCGATCGGGACGAACTTCCGGATGCCGCCCAGCCGGCCCGCGAGCGCCAGCCCGACACCGCCGGCGAGGGAGATCAGCGAACCCAGCAGGATCATGATCACGTAGAACCAGACCAGCCCCGGGCCGATCAGCCCGGCGGCGTCGAGCGCCTTCTGGATGATGTCCGAGTCCGTGCTGCCGACGATCGTGGAGTAGTCGCTCGCGTCGCCCATGTAGTTGAACGAGATGATGAGCGCGATCAGGCCCAGCAGGGCGACGACGCCACCGGCGATGTAGCCGAAGAGGGCGTTGCCGCCCGCGGCCGGCGCGCCGAACGGCTGCTGCGGCCCGCCGAAGCCGGGCTGCTGGCCACCGAAACCGGGGGCACCGAACCCCTGCGGCGGCTGGCCGAAGCCTGGCTGCTGGCCGAACCCGCCCTGCTGGCCCGGCTGCCCGAAGCCCGGCTGCTGGCCGTACCCACCGGGCTGCTGGCCGAAGGCCGCGGCCGGGTTGTCGGCCGCGCTCGGCGGCGGGGTGTACGGGATCGCCGGCGGCGGCTGGGAGCCCGGGGGCACCAGCTGCGTCGAGTCCGCGACCGGGGCGTCGCCGCCGCCGACCGGGTTCACCATCTGGGTCGCGTTCGCGTCGACCGGCGGCATGGCCTGGGTCGCGCCCGCCCCGCCGTCACCCGGCCGGCCCGGCTGGACCACCTGGGTCGGCTCCGGCGTCTCCCCGAACGGGGAACCGCCCTGAGGCTGGGCGGGCTGGACGACCTGGGTCGGTTCCGGGCTGCCGAACGGGTCCTGCTGCGGCTGGGGGCCACTCGGCGGGCCCTGAGGCGGCTGGCCGCCACCCCACGGCTGGTTCGGTGGCTGCGGTGCACTCATGTGGGTCTTGAACCCCCTTGACGAGGACGCGAAAGTGTTCTACTCGCGCCCACGCTATCGGATCGCCCGGCGGGGCGCTCGTAACGCCCCTGCCGGGTCCGCCGATAAAGGCTCCCTTCGGACGCGGTCAGCGACCGGCCAGGAAGCCCAGGAGGTCGTGCCGGGTGACGACGCCGGCCGGCTTGCCGTCGACCAGCACGAGCGCGCCGTCGGCCCCCTGGAGCGCGGTCATCGCCGCGCCCACCTGCTCGCTGCCACCGATCGTCGGCAGCGGCGGGGACATGTGCTGCTCGAGCCGGTCGGCCAGCTGCGCCTTGCCGGTGAACAGCGCGTCGAGCAGGTCACGCTCGTTGACGGCGCCGACGACCTCGGCCGCCATCACCGGCGGCTCCGCGCTGACGACGGGCATCTGGCTCACGCCGAATTCGGAGAGGATCGCGATCGCCTCGGCGACGGTCTCCTTCGGGTGAGAGTGCACCAGATCGGGCAGCGAGCCGCTCTTCTTCGTGAGCACGTCGGCGACCGTCGCGCCCGAGGAGTCCGGCGGCAGGAAGCCGTAGGAGGACATCCACGTGTCGTTGAACACCTTCGTCAGGTAGCCGCGGCCGCCGTCGGGCAGCAGCACGACCACGACGTCGTCCTCGGTGAGCCGCTCGGCGAGCTTCAGCGCGGCGGCGACGGCCATCCCGCAGGAGCCGCCGACCAGCAGGCCCTCCTCCAGTGCGAGGCGCCGGGTGACCTGGAAGGAGTCGGCGTCGGAGACCGGGATGATCTCGTCGGCGATGTCCCGGTCGTAGGTGTCCGGCCAGAAGTCCTCGCCGACGCCTTCGACGAGGTACGGGCGGCCGCTGCCGCCGGAGTAGACCGAGCCCTCCGGGTCGGCGCCGACCACCTGCACGGCGCCGTCGCTGACCTCCTTGAGGTACTTGCCGGTGCCGGAGATCGTGCCGCCGGTGCCGACACCCGCGACGAAGTGGGTGATCCGGCCTTCGGTCTGCGCCCACAGCTCCGGGCCGGTCGAGTGGTAGTGGCTCTCCGGGTTCTGCGGGTTGGCGTACTGGTTGGGCTTCCAGGCGCCGTCGATCTCGCGGACCAGGCGGTCGGAGACGTTGTAGTAGGAGTCCGGGTGCTCGGGCGGCACCGCCGTCGGGCACACCACGACGCGGGCGCCGTACGCCTTGAGCACGTTGCGCTTGTCTTCGCTGACCTTGTCCGGGCAGACGAACACGCACCGGTAGCCCTTGCGCTGGGCGACCATGGCCAGCCCGACGCCGGTGTTGCCGGACGTCGGCTCCACGATCGTGCCGCCCGGGCGCAGCTCGCCGGATGCTTCGGCGGCCTCGATCATGCGCAGCGCGATGCGGTCCTTGACCGAGCCACCCGGGTTCAGGTACTCGACCTTGGCCAGCACGAGCGGCTTGAGCCCCTTGGTCAACGAGTTCAGCTTGACCAGCGGGGTGTTGCCCACGAGGTCTGCGATGTGCTCTGCGTACTCCACGACCGCCAGCCTAAACGGCGTCCCCATGGCGCTGTCCACCCAGCGCGGGGCGGGCTCCGGGTGCGCGTCGGCGATGCCGGGCCGCGAGCGCGGGGTCGGGCCGCCCGGCGGGGACCTAGGCGGCCACCAAGCCGCTCGTCCGCGCCGGTACCGGCCCGAGGGCCGTCACACGCTGAGCCGTCATCCCGTCCCGGAGGTTCCGCCCGGCGTCGATGGCCGGGCAGCCGGTCCGAAGGGACAGGGACGTCCAGAAGGCGTTCTGGACCATCATCATCGCCAGTTCACCTCCCAGCGGAATGGCGAGCCTTCACGAGCGGGACGATCCTATCGGGCCGCCGGTTGCCCCGGTTCGTCCTTTCGTGTCAATTCCACCTGGCCGGCCTGACCGGCGATCGGCCGTTCTTCCCAGCCCGGGGGCCAGGTTCGCGGAAAACCCGGCTTCGCGCGCGCACCGGCGAGCCGGGCGGCGGACTTCGTCCCGAAATCGGCCGGACCTGCGAAAACGGCGCCGTTGAAACTTTCGCGTTCGCCACCGAAAACGGTTCCGCGGAAATCGACGCGATCGGCGAACTCGGCTTTGTTGAAGTCGGCCTTGGTGCGGAATTCGGTCCCGCGGAACGAGGCCAGTCCGAGAAACTTCGTTTCGTAGCAGACGATCGAACGGATCGAGCAGTGCGTGAGGGTCAGCCCGACCAGCTCGGCCCCGGAGAAGTCGAGGTCGGTGTCCGGCCAGAAGTCGCCGCTCGGCTGCTCGGCCCGGCCGGGCCGCAGGTGCAGCATGAGGATGCGCTGCGCGGCCTTGCGGACCTGCAGCTCCTCGGCGTCCTTGCCGGGGTCGTGAGGCATCCGGAGGTAGGCGCAGAAGACGTTGACGATCGTCTGCCGGTGCTCCGGGTGGCCGGCGGCGAGCCGTTCGAGCGCGTACAGCCCGGCCAGCCGCACCGGCGCCTTGTCGCTGCCGAGCTGGTCGGCGGCCTTGCCGTACATCTCGGTGATCCGGCGCTCGGTGGCGTCGTGGTCCTTCTGCACCAGCTCCAGCTCGGCCGACCGCTGCCGCCGCGCGGCGAGCAGCAGGGCCGCGGCACCCCCGGTGCCGACGACGATGTTGGCGGCGGTCTTCAGCGCGTCGAGCCGGGCCGAGTCCTCCGGGCGGCCACCGCCCAGCAGCGTCAGCAGCAGGGTGGCGGCGAGCGCGGCAACGGTCAGCAGACCGGCGCTCCACAGCACGATCGTCCTGGTCCGCAGCACCCGCTCGAGCTGGTTTCCCACCCGGCTGATCCTGGCAGACCGGGCAACCTCACAGTCGCTCCGGCTTTCTCCCGGGCGCCGTACCCGGCAGTATGGTGAGCAACTGCTTAGCTCGCGATACGAGGATGTGTCACGTCATGCCTGAAGCCGTCATCGTCTCCACCGCACGCTCGCCCATCGGGCGGGCCAACAAGGGCTCGCTGGTCGGCATGCGGCCCGACGACCTGACCGCCCAGATGGTCACGGCGGCGCTGGCCAAGGTGCCCCAGCTCGACCCGGCCGACATCGACGACCTGATGCTGGGCTGCGGCCTGCCGGGCGGCGAGTCCGGGTTCAACATGGGCCGCGCGGTCGCCGTCGAACTGGGCTACGACCACCTGCCCGGCTGCACGATCACCCGGTACTGCTCCTCCAGCCTGCAGACCACCCGGATGGCCTTCCACGCGATCAAGGCCGGCGAGGGCGACGTCTTCATCTCGGCCGGCGTCGAGACCGTGTCGCGGTTCGGCAAGGGCAGCTCGGACTCGTGGCCCGACACCCACAACCCGCTGTTCGCCGACGCCGAAGCACGCACCAAGGCGACCGCCGAGTCCGGCACCGACACCTGGACCGACCCGCGCACCGAGGGCAACGTCCCGGACGTCTACATCGCGATGGGCCAGACCGCGGAGAACCTGGCCCGGCTGAAGGGCGTCACGCGCGAGGAGATGGACGAGTTCGGCGTCCGCTCGCAGAACCTGGCCGAGAAGGCCATCGCGGACGGCTTCTGGGCCAAGGACATCACCCCGGTGACGCTGCCGGACGGCACGGTCGTCTCGAAGGACGACGGCCCGCGCGCCGGTGTCACCCTGGAAGGCGTCTCCGGCCTGAAGCCGGTGTTCCGCCCGGACGGCCGGGTCACGGCGGGCAACTGCTGCGCGCTCAACGACGGCGCGGCGGCGCTGGTCGTCATGTCCGACACGAAGGCGCGCGAACTGGGCCTGACGCCGCTGGCGCGGATCGTCTCCACCGGGGTCACCGGGCTTTCGCCGGAGATCATGGGCTACGGCCCGGTCGAGGCGTCCAAGCAGGCGCTCTCGCGCGCGGGGCTGTCGATCGGCGACATCGACCTGGTCGAGATCAACGAGGCGTTCGCGGCGCAGGTCATCCCGTCCTACCAGGACCTGGGCATCGAGCTGGACCGGCTGAACGTCAACGGCGGCGCGATCGCGGTCGGCCACCCGTTCGGCATGACCGGCGCCCGGATCACCTCGACGCTGATCAACTCCCTGCAGCACCACGACAAGCAGTTCGGCCTCGAGACGATGTGCGTCGGCGGCGGCCAGGGCATGGCGCTGATCATCGAGCGCCTTTCCTGACTCGACGCGAAAGGCCCCCGCTCGACGCGAGCGGGGGCCGTTTGCCGAACCAGTGTTATTCGTTCGTCTTCACGCACATCGTCGTCGCCGGCTCCGGGTAGACCGCGACGCGCGTGGCGTCGGTGCCCTCGCAGACGCTCTTGTCCGCCTGGCCCGTCACGACCTTGACGAGCTCGCCGTCCTTGGTCGGGTCGGTGCACGGGACCTTCAGGTAGCCCTTGGTCTGGGACGTGAAGTTCGCCAGGCAGTCGCCCTGCTTCGCGTTGATCATCAGGCACAGCTTGTAGGAGCTGCGGCCGCTGACCGAGTAGGTGTCGTAGCCCGCGTCCGAGCCGCCGGGGCAGTTCTCGGAGGAGCTCTCCAGCTTCTTGGCGATCTTGACGTTCGCCTTCGGGTCGTTGCAGTCGGCCTTCGCCGGGTCGTCGCCGCCCTGGGTGAACTCGGTGATGGTGAGGCAGTCACCGGCGTTCGAGGTGGCCGGGGACTTCATGAACGAGACGATCCCGATGATCACGATCGCGACCACCACGATGGCGCCGATGCCGCCCAGGATCAGCCGTGGCGCCTTCGAGCGCTTCGGCGGCGCGGGCGGGAAGCCGGGCTGGCCGCCGGGCGGGAACTGGCCGGGCGGCGGGCCGAACTGGCCCGGCTGGCCCTGCGGCTGTCCGTACTGGCCGGGCTGGCCGTACGGCTGCTGCGGCTGGCCGCCGGGAGGCGGTCCGTAGGGATCGGGCTGACCCACCGGCTGCTGGCCCCCGGGGGCCGGAGGGGGAACGCTCACTGTGAACCTCACACATGTGAAATGAGAACCGACCGGGTTATCAAACACGCAGGGTGAGCGGAGTCCGCAGCGGGGTCCCTATTTGCACTAATTACCCACAGAAAAGGCGCCCCGCCGGTTACGGAGCGCCTTCACTGCGGAACTGTGAGCCAGGTTACTCGCGGAAGTACGAGAGCAACCGCAGGATCTCGAGGTACAGCCAGACCAGCGTCGTCATCAGGCCGAACGCGGTGTACCAGGCCCACTTCGAGGGCATGCCTTCGCGGATCATCCGGTCCGCCTGGTCGAAGTCGAGCAGGAAGCTGAAGGCCGCGATGCCGATGCAGACGAGGCTGAACACGATGGCCAGCGGGCCGCCGTCGCGCAGCGGGTTGAAGCCGAACGCCAGCGAGCTGATCAGGTTGAACAGCATCAGGATGGCGACACCGACGACGGCGCCGACGATCCACTTGGTCAGCTTCGGCGTGACCTTGACCGCGCCGGTCTTGTAGACGACCAGCATGCCGATGAACACACCCGCGGTACCGATGATCGCCTGCAGCGCGATACCGGGGTAGATCGCCTCGAAGACGCCGCTCAGCGCACCGAGGAACAGGCCTTCGGCCGCGGAGTACGTCAGCGTCAGCGCGCCGCTCGGCTTCTGGCGGAAGATGATCACCAGCGAAATGACGAGCCCGACGATCAAGCCGCCGAGCATCGCGCCGATGAGCGCGCCCGACAGGCGGCCGGTCTCGGCGATCTGGACCTGCGCCCAGATCCCGGTGATCACCCCGACGAGCAGCGCGACGCCGAGGGACATGCCCGTCTTGACGACGACGTCGTCGACGGTCATCGGCCGGTCGCCCTCGCCGGAGGCGGCCTGGCCGGGGCCGTACCCGGGCACGCCGCCCTGGGGTTGGTTGAAGCCCACGGGGGGCCCGTACTGCCCGTAAGTCTGGGTTCCGCCGCCGGGCAGGTTGCGGAACGCCGGGTTGCTACTGGAACGCACCTGATCCTCCTGGATCTGCTGCTTGGATCATCGCTGCATCGGGTTCAACGACCGCCGCGGGCGCGGGGTTCCCGTCGAGTAAAGACGACTTTACTCGACGGCAGGCCGCCTGCCTCGGACGACACGGTAAGCGACGGACATCACGACCGTTCGCCGACAGCCACCCGAAGAGCGGTACACAGTTTCGCCCCTTGGCGCAACGCTCACCTCGCGTGCTCGGACGTTCACCGAACGCGTGTCGGGGTTTTGATCAGTCGTGTGACCTGCAGAGACGCCGGGCGCTGCCGCGCGTCCAACGAAGGAGCATTGACACATGGGGTGGTCAACACGCCCGCGCGCGGGTGCTCGCGCGCTCACCGGGCTCGTCGCCGCGGCCCTGCTCGGCACGCTTTCCGTGACCGCCGGCGCGCCCGCCGCCTCGGCCGCGAGCCAGGAGGGCATCGGCTACGAGGTCAAGCCGGGCCAGGACATGACCCCGCGGCCCAGCCGCAACTGGCTCGGCTCGTACGTCGTCGGCGGGGCGCAGGTCTTCTGCGTGAGCTTCCAGCTCAAGGCGCCCGACACCGACGAGCAGTACAAGCCGGGCGACGAGCTGCTCACGAAGTGGGGCACGAAGCTGCCCGCCGACCAGGCGGCGAACATCTCCTACCTGCTGCTGCGCTACGGCGACACGAAGAAGCCCGCCGAAGCCGCCGCGCTCGCCCACCTGCTGCACTCGTGGACCGCCGCCCCGCGCACGGCGGCCGACCTGGACCCGTCGCTCGGCTACGACAAGATCGGCTACGACGCGAAGTACCACCTCGACCTCCTGCCCGCGGACGCCAAGGCGGCCGTCGACCGGCTGAAGACGGACGCCGAGGCCAACCGCGGGCCGTGGACGGCTTCGGTGACCACGCCGAAGGGCGACCAGCACCCCGGCGAGGCCGCCGAGTGGACGGTCACGGTGAAGAACGCCAAGGACAAGGGCGTCCCGGACGTCCCGGTGAAGCTGACGGCGACCGCCGCCACCCTCGACAGTGAGGACGGCGGGAAGGCGGACGCCGCGGCCGGGAACTCGAGCCCGCAGGCTGCCGCGAAGGACGTCACGCTCAAGACGGGCGCCGACGGCACCGTGACGGTGAAGCTGACCCCGACCGGCGACCAGCCGAGGCTCGTGGCCGCGCTGTCCGCCCCGGCCGACCGGCCGTACGTGCGGGTGCCGGTCGACACCAAGGTGCAGCGGGTGGTCTCCACCGGCGGCGAGAAGGAACTGACCGCACAGGGCGTGGTCGACGTCGCCAAGCCCGGCACGGTCCAGGTGACCAAGACGGACGCGAACACGGGCCAGGGCGTCGGCGGCGCCGTCCTGCGGATCACCGGCAAGGACAAGACGTCGGCGGCCATCGGGCAGGACGGCAAGCCGCTCACCGGAGCCGACGGCAAGCCCGCGGTCGTCACCACCGACGGCAAGACCGGCGGCGTGACGGTCGAGAACCTGCGCGCCCCGCAGGAGATCTGCGTCGTCGAGGCGAGCCCGCCGCCGGGCTACACGAACGCCTTCGACCCGAAGAACCCGCCGTCGGCGTGCGGCACCGTCAAGCCGGGCGAGACGCTCGCCCTGACCGTGACGAACAAGCCGAACGAGGTCCCGCGCGCGATCCCGGCCGGCGACCAGCCGGTCGCGCGGGCGCAGGGGGTCGTCGAGACGAGCTACTCCGTGCCGGGCCTGGCCGGGCTCGGCCTGCTCGTGCTGCTGGCGGGCGGGCTGATCGGCGTCGCCGCGCGGCGGGCCTCCCGGCGGTAACGGCGTGGCGGAGCACGGCGGCGACTGGCGGGCCGAAGACTGGTTCGTCGAGGAATGGCACCGGGGTATCGGCTGGGCGGCCGGCGATGACGAGCCGCCCGGCGGGCCCCCGGAGCCGCCCGCGCGCAAACCCGGCCGGGGCCGGCTGCTGACCGGCTTCGCCCTCGGCGCGGCGACCGTGCTGGCGGTCCAGTTCGGCTCCTCCGTGGTCACCGTGCCGCGGGTGGCCGTCGTGTCCGGTACGGCGCTGCCCGCCGCGGGGGCGGCGGGAGCCGCGGCCGCGGTGCCGTCCCCATCCCCGGCGGCCACCTCGTCCCCGGCTCCGGCCGCGCCCGCCGCGGGGACGCCGTCGCCGGCCGCGCCGCCGCCGTCCCCGCCACCGCAGCCGCGGGGCACCGTCCGGCTGCCCGCCGGCGGGACGGCGACGCTCGTGCGCAAGGACCTCGGCCCGGGCGGCGAGCTGCCGGTGCCCACCGACCTCGGCCAGGCCACGTGGTGGGGCGCGTCACTCGACGCCGCGGGCGGGGCGAGCGTGTTCGCCGGCCACGTGAACTGGCGGGGCGCGACCGGGCCGTTCGCCGAGCTGTGGACCGCGCAGGTCGGCGCCGAGGTGACCATTGTGGACAGTGCGGGTCAGACCTGGCGGTACCGGATCGCGCAGCTGGTCACGGTGCACAAGAGCGACCTGCCGGCCCGCGCCGACTACCTGTTCGGCCAGTCCGGCCCGCACCGCGTGGTGCTGGTGACGTGCGGCGGCCGCTGGGTCGGCGGCTCGGACGGCTACGAGGAGAACCGCGTCGTCATCGCGGAGCCCAGCTAAGTTACTCGTGGGTAACATCACGTTTCGAAACGGTGGTCGCGGGCCTCGCCATGCAGCAGAATGCCCAGGGTCAGGGCTGCGGAGCGAGAGGTGTGAAGACCATGGCGACGTTCTTGGTGACCGGCGCGACCGGACTGATCGGGCGTCACTTCACCCGGCTGCTGCTGTCCCGCCCCGACGACGACCGCGTCGCCCTCGTGGTGCGCGCGTCCTCGCGGGCCAAGCTGGCCGCGCTGGTCGACCAGTGGCCGCACTCCGACCGCGTCACGCTCGTCACCGGTGACCTCGGCGAGCCGCTGCTCGGAGTGTCCGAAGCGGACCGCGAGCAGCTGCGCGGGAGCGTCGACCACATCGTCCACCTCGCCGCGCTCTACGACCTCACCGCCGACGACGAAGCCAGCATCAAGGCCAATGTGGACGGTACGCGGGCCGTCGTCGACCTCGCCGCGGACCTGCGCGCGGGCTGCCTGCACCACGTGTCGTCGGTGGCCGTCGCGGGCGACCACGAAGGCGTGTTCACCGAGGAGATGTTCGACGCCGGGCAGCGCCTCGTCACGCCGTACCACCGGACCAAGTTCGAAGCCGAGAAGATCGTCCGCGAGCAGGACCAGGTGCCCTGGCGGGTGTACCGGCCGGCCGTGGTCGTCGGGCACTCCGAGACCGGCGAGATGGACAAGATCGACGGCCCGTACTACCTCTTCCCCGCGATCAACCGGCTCGCCGGGCTGCCCGACGTGCTGCCGGTCGTCGGCCCCGACCTCGGCGACACGAACATCGTGCCGGTCGACTACGTCGCCAAGGCGCTGCTGGAGCTGGTGGTCAAGCCGGGCCTCGACGGCCACGCCTTCCACCTGGTCAACCCCGAGCCGCAGCCGGTCGTCTCGGTGTACAACGCCTTCGCGCGGGCCGCGGGCGCGCCGACGATCACCGTGCAGCTGGGTGAAGGCCTCTCCAAGCGGATCGTCGGGCTGGTCAAGCTGACCGAGCACATCCCCGGCGTCACCATCGCGCGCGACGCCGTCATGGAGCGCTTCGGCATCCCGCCGGTGCTGCTGGACACGATGGCGTTCCCGTCGGTGTTCTCCTCGGCCGAGACGCGCAAGGCGCTGGCCGGCACGGTCGAGGTCCCGCGGCTGGAGGAGTACGCGCCGACGCTGTGGCGCTACTGGCGCGAGCACCTCGACCCGTTCCGCGCGCGCAAGCACGGCCCGCGCGGCGAGCTCGACGGCCGGCGCGTGATCATCACCGGCGCGTCCTCGGGCATCGGGCGGGCGACGGCGCTGAAGGTGGCGGCCGCGGGTGGCGTGCCGCTGCTCGTCGCGCGCCGCCAGCACGAGCTGGAAGAGGTCCGCGACGAGATCGTCGCCGCCGGCGGCACGGCGTCGGTGTACCCGGCCGACCTGACCGACGAGGACTCGGTGCGCAAGGCCGTCGACGCGATGCTGGCCGAGCACGGCCGGATCGACATGCTGGTGAACAACGCCGGCCGGTCGATCCGCCGGTCGATCAAGCTGTCCTACGACCGGATGCACGACTACGAGCGCGCGATGGCCATCAACTACTTCGGCGCGGTGCGGCTGATCCTCGCGGTGCTGCCGCACATGTCGGAGCGGAAGTTCGGGCACATCGTGAACGTGTCGTCGATCGGCGTCCAGGGCATCGCGCCGCGCTTCTCGGCGTACGCGGCCTCGAAGGCGGCGCTGGACTACTTCTCGCGGATCGCGGCGACCGAGACGCACGGCGACGGCATCACGTTCACCACCATCCACATGCCGCTGGTGCGGACGCCGATGATCCGGCCGACGAAGATCTACGACGCGTTCCCGACGAAGTCGCCGGAGCAGGCCGCGGACATGGTGATGAAGGCGCTCGTCGAGCGGCCCAAGCACATCGGCACCCCGGCGGGACAGGCGATCGGGCTGGCGTACACGCTCACGCCGGGCCTCACCGACGCCGTCGCGTACCAGGGTTTCCGGATCTTCCCGGATTCGGCCGCGGCGGGCGGTTCGGGCGAACTCAAGATCGGGCGTGGCGAGAAACACCTCTCGCGCGCGGCGATGGCGCTGGCCCGGCTCTCGCGCGGCTTCCACTGGTAGTCGGTCCGGCTGGTCAGCACGGTGGTCTCACTCTGCGTTCCCGGGGTGAGGCCATTCCGGCGACACGGCGACACGTGTTGGTGATTCGTGAAGCCGGAAGGCGGAGGCGGCGGGTGCCCGGGTACGGTCGGGCCCATGGTTCCTGAGCGCGACCCCGCCGCAACCGCCCTCAACGGCCTCCTCCCCCTCCGTCGTGAGTACACGCAGGCTTGGCACGGCTTCGACCGCAACGAGGTCCGGCAGTACCTCGATCACGTCGAAGCCCAGCTGCGCCGGGTGCTCAGCGAACGCGACGCCGCCGCGGCACAGGCCGCCGCCGCGACCCGCGAGGCCGAAACGGTGCGGCAGCAGGTCGCGGCGCTGGAAGCGCGCATCGAGGAGCTGAAGAAGCCGCCGGAGCGGCTCGAGGACCTCGACGAGCGGATGCAGCGCACGGTGACGCTCGCCCAGGCGCGCGCGGACGAGATCATCAAGCGCGCCGAGGTCGCCGCGGAGAAGACGTGGGCGTCCTCGACGGAGGCGTCGACGAAGCTGCGTGAGCGGTACTCGAAGCTGGTGGCGGAGCTGGACAAGCAGGCCGACCTGCTGCACTCCGAGCACGAGAACGCGCTGGCGGAGACGCGCGCCGAGGTTCAGCGGCTGACGATCGAGGCGGCCCAGCGCCGGGAGCTGCTGGACAACGAGGCGGAGCGGAAGCGCCGGAAGCTCGAGCGCGAGTTCGAGGCGTCCCAGGCGGCCCAGAAGGCCACGCTGGAGAAGCACATCGCGGACCAGCGCACGGCGAGCAAGAACCAGGCGGAGCGCCGGATCGCGGAGGCGACGGCGGAGGCGAAGCGGCGTCTGGACGAGGCGACCGCGGAGGCCAAGCGCCGGCTCGACGAGGCGACCACCCAGGCGGCCCAGCGCACGACGGCGGCCAACCGCAAGGTCGAGCGGCTGGCGGAGATCCGCGAGCAGGCGCGCAAGAGCCTGGCGATGGCGGAGGACATCCTCAACCGGAGCGAGACGCAGCTGGCCACGCTGCCGGAGGAGGCGGTGATCCCCCAGGCGTCGAAGCTGGTCGGCGGGGACGCGGAGTCGGCGACCACGCCGGCGGCGCCGGTCGTCCCGGTGGTGCAGCCGTCGATCCCGAAGTCGGCGGCCCCGAAGCCGGCGCCGAAGCCCGCGGCGGCGCCCAAGCCTGCTGCGGCGCCCAAGCCTGCTGCGGCGCCCAAGCCTGCTGCGGCCCCGAAGCCGGCCAACTCGAACGGCCCGGCGACCAAGCCCGCGAACGGCAACGGCTCGAACGGGAACGGCGCCAAGCCGCTTTCGCCGAGTGGGAGCAAGCCGGGCAACTGAGTCACCCGCCGAAGGCCGCCTCGAGCATCGGAGGCGGCCTGGCCTCGGCAAGGCCGCCTCGGAGCATTCGAGGCGGCCTTTGCGCTTTCCGGGCTGCGTCGGCCGCCCCGGAGCCCCCTGCGGCAACCAAGCCAGCTGCGGCACCCAAGCCCCCCGCGGCAACCAAGCCCGCTGCGGCACCCAAGCCCGCCGCGGCAACCAAGCCCGCTGCTGCAACCAAGCCCGCCGCGGCAACCAAGCCCGCCGCGGCAACCAAGCCCGCCGCGGCAACCAGGCCTGCGGCGGCCGCGAAGCCCGCTGCGGCCCCGAAGCCGGCCAACTCGAACGGCCCGGCCACCAAGCCCGCGAACGGCAACGGCTCGAACGGCAACGGCGCCAAGCCGCTCCCGCCGACGGGCAGCAAGCCCGGCAACTGAGCCACCACCGCCGCCCTGGCCGCGCAAAGGCCGCCTGGCCGCGGCAGGCCGCCTCGATCGTTCGAGGCGGCCTTTCGTTCGTGGCGGCCTCGGCGCTTTCCGGGTCTGAGCAGCCCCCGGTTTCCACGCTACCGGCGACCACCGACAATTCCGGGCGCCCGCGGGCAGCGCGCGTTCAGTTGTGCACAGCTGCGGGCTCTCAGTTGCGCGCCGTCCGGGCCCAGGGGTTCGCCGTCTCCAGCTGGGCCGCCAAGCCCAGCAGCAGGGACTCCCCGCCCGGGCGGGCCACCAGCTGGACCGACGTCGGCAGGCCCGACACCACCGACCTGCCCATCGGGACCGTGATCGCCGGGTAGCCCGCGAAGTTCCACTGGCCCGTGAAGCCCGCCAAGCGCGTCGACGGCAGCACGTTCGCCAGCCAGCCTCGCTCGTGCCAGCGGCCCGCCTTCACCGGCCAGTGGGACAGCGTCGGCGTCAGCAGCACCTCGTGCGCCGCGAAGAACTCCTCCGCCCGGGCCATCCACCGATCACGCGTCCGCGGGCGGATCAGGCCCGCCCGCTCGACCAGGCGGCCCGCGCGGACGTGGGCCCGGGTCCGGCGCTGCAACCGCTTGACGTCGAATTCGCGGGCCTGGACTGCCGGGCCCGCCAGCCAGCGAGCCGTCATGCCCAGGACCATCGTCGCCGGGTAGCGGGGTGCGGCCGGGGCTATCTCGTGGCCCGCCGCCGCCAGCAGGCCCGCCGCCGTCGAGACCGCCGCCACCAGCTCGCGCGGGACCGGGCTGTGCAGCAACGGCACCGTCGTCGACATGCCGATGCGGACCGGCGACGGCGAAGTCACCGTGGCCAGCTCAGGCGAGCCTGCCAGCACCGACACCAGCAACGCCGTGTCGGCGACCGTCGTGGCCAGCGGGCCGTGGACGGACATGCCGAACCAGCCGCCCTCCGCCAGCAGGTCCGCGCCCGGCTTCAGCCCCACCAGGCCGCACATCGCCGCCGGAAGGCGGACCGAGCCCATGCCGTCCGAACCGTGGGCCAGCGGGACCAGCCCGGCCGCCACCGCCGCCGCGCTGCCGCCCGATGAGCCGCCCGCCGCGTACGTCGGGTCCCAGGGGTTGCGGGCGATGCCGTCCGGGGTGTCGCTCATCGGCCAGATGCACAGCTCCGGCACCCGGGTCAGCCCGACGATCACCGCGCCCGCCGCCCGCAGCCGCGTCGCGATCACGCCGTCCGCATCCGCCCGCGCCGACGCCCCCGCCAGCGAACCGTGCGACGCGTATTCGCCGGCCACCTCCGTGACGTCCTTGACCGCGACGGGCACCCCGGCCAGCGGCAGCGTCGCGAGATCCGGCCGCGCGGCGACCTCTGCGGCTTCCTTCAGCGCCTCCTCGGCGCGCACCCGCCGGAAGGCGCCGACGACGCCGTCCGCCGCCGCGATCCGCTCCAGGGCCTCCTCGGTGACCTGCACCGGATCGAGCTTCCCGGCCCGGACGGAGGCCGCGATCTCCACTGCCGTGAGCACCATGATCGGACCCTAGCCCACGGAAAGGTGACAGTGGCAAAGAAAACGTCTCAGATCGCGCCGGCTCGCAAGGCGTAAGCGACGGCGTGGGCACGGTTGTTCAGGCCGCAGCGGGTCATCAGCCCGTAGAGGACGTTCTTCACGGTCCGCTCGGAGTAGCACAGCTTCGCCGCGATCTCCTCGGTCCCGAAGCCCTCGGCGACCAGCCGCAGCACGTCGCACTCGCGGGCCGCGAGCCCGGACAGCGTGAGCCCGTTCGGTTCCAGGACGTCCTTGCGCATCCGCTGCACCTGCGCGAGCAGCGCGCCCTGCAGCCGCGGCGGCAGGTTGGCCGTGCCGTCACCCGCCGCGAGCACCGCCGTCACCAGCTCGGCGCCGCCCGTTTCGCGGCGCGGCAGGATCGCCACCACGCCGGCCTCCAGCGCCGCCATCAGGTCGCTTTCGCGGAAGTGCTCGACGACCAGCACGACGTGCGACGCCTTGGCCGCGCGGATCTCGCCCAGGACGGCCTCGGTGACGTGGTCCTCCATCACCAGCAGCACGTCCGGCACGAGGTCGGTCAGCCGGACGTCGGGATGGTTGTCCAGCAGGCTCACCGCGCCGGCGTGCGTGATCGGGTCCGAGGCGAGGACGCTCACTTCGACGGGCTTCATGGGGGCAGTGTGGACGGCGTGTCTTCACGCCTTCCCTATTCCGTCTTCACGCCCGTGAAGAAAGCTCCCCGAAAGCCGCCCGCGCCCGCTCCAGGCACCCCGGCATCCGCCCGGCCGCGCGGGCCCAGTCGCGCTTGGCGCGCCAGTACTCCTCCCGCGCCTCCGGCGTCCAGCCGGCCAGCTCCGGCTCGACCCGGGCCTCCAGGTCGGCCAGCAGCTCGCCGAGTTCGCCGGTGATCGCGCCCATCCGGTCCAGCACCAGATCGGCGAACCGGAAGTCGAGCCGCGTCACGGCAGGCGCGGCCGCGGCATCGGGCCGCCGGTCGCCTCCAGCAGCCGCGCCAGCCGCGACAGGATCACGTCGAACTCCTGCTCCCAGTCGCTCATCGCCTGGCCGAACCGCACCGATGCCTCACCGCGCCAGGACGCCTGCACCATCGCCATCTCGCTGTTGACGTCGCGCAGGCGGGACCGGGCGCCGTCGAGGGTGGCCGCGAAGCAGGCGGCGGCCCGCTGCATGTCTTCGGTCGGCGCTGTCGCCATTCGGGGGCTCCTCTCCGGCTCCCGAGCGTGGCGCACGCCGTGGCGGCGCGGAACCCCGCCCGGGTGCCCTTGCCCGAATGTCCGCCATCCTTGCCTGCCGGTTCACGGCGTCCGCGTATGCTCACGGCAGGCATCCGGCGCGTGACGATTCGTTCACGCACGAAGGGAGACCGATGTCGGCCGCGGACAGCTCCGCACCGAGACTCCAGCTGCTGGGCCCGCTCAAGGCCTGGCAGGGCGAAACGGAGCTGGACCTCGGCTCCGCGCACCGCCGCACGGTCCTCGCCGCACTGGCGATGCGCCCGGACCGCACGGTTTCGCGCGAGGAGCTGATCGACGCCGTCTGGGGTGACGCGCCGCCGCAGAGCGCGCAGGGCTCCATCTACACCTACGTCTCCGGGCTGCGGCGCGCGCTGGAACCGGGGCGCGCCAAGGGCGAGGGCCCGCAGCTGCTCGCGTCGATCGGTTCCGGCTATTCGCTGCGGCTGGACGCCGAGGCGATCGACGTCCACCGGTTCGAAGCCCTGCGCGAGCAGGCGCAACGCCGGCACGCGGCCGGTGACCTCCGGGGCGCCCGCGAGGCCTTCGACGAGGCTTTGGGGCTCTGGCACGGCGTCCCGCTGTCCGGCCTGCCCGGCCCGTTCGCCGCCGCGCAGCGCGCCCGGCTCACCGAGGTGCGGCTGGCGACCATCGAGCGGCGCGCCGAGGTCGTCCTGGACTCGGGCGGGCACACCGAACTCGTCGCCGAACTGACCGCGCTGACCCGCGAGCACCCGTTCCGCGAGACGTTGCGCGGGCTGCTCATGCGCGCGCTGGTCCGGGCCGGGCGGCGGACCGAGGCGATCGCGGTCTACGCCGACGTCCGCGAAAGGCTCGTCGAGTCCTCGGGCACCGAACCGGGGCCGGCCCTGCGGCGGCTGCACGACGAGCTGCTGGCGAAGCCGGCGGCGGCACCGGAACCCAAGCCGGCGCCGGTTTCGCCGGTGACGCGGCTGCCGGCCGCCGCCCTGCCGGAGCGAGCGGAGATCTTCGTCGGCCGGGAGGCGGAACTCGACCGGCTCCACGAAGCCGTCGTCGAGCTCGGGGCCGGCGTGGGGCGGTCGGTCTGGCTGGAAGGCGAGCCGGGCAGCGGCCGGACCGCCCTGCTCGCCGAAGTCCTCGCCGCGGCCCAGGACTTCCGCCCGGCCTTCGCCGCCGCGGACGCGCTGGACCAGCGGTTCGCCCTGCGGCCGCTGCTCGACGCGCTGGGCGTGCACCCGCGCGCCACCGACCCGCGCCGGGCCGCCCTGGCCGCGCGGCTCGCCGGACAGCCCGGCGAGGATCCGGTGGACGACGTCCTCGAGCTCGTCCGCGAGCTGTGCGCGGAGGCGCCGCTCGTGCTCGTGCTCGACGACCTGCAGTGGGCCGACGACACCACCCTGCGCGTCTGGCGCTACCTGAGCCGGGAGACGCGGCAGCTGCCGCTGCTGCTCGTCGGGGCGTGCCGCCCGGTACCCCGGCCGGCCGCGCTGGACGACCTGCTTGACAACGATGACATCACCGTCCTGCCGGTGCCGCCGCTGACCGAGGACGCCGCGCACGAGCTGGCCACCGAGCTGGCCGGCGCGCCACCCGGGCCCGGGCTGCAGCTGCTGGTCTCCTACGGGGCCGGGAACCCGCGCTACGTCCGGGAAATCGTCGAGACGCTGCTCGCGCAGTCGATGATCGTGCTCGACGGCGTCCACGCGCACCTGGACGGCAATTCGTGCCAGACGATCCCGTCGCCGTTGGGCGCGCGGATCACGCAGTTCCTGAGCTTCCTGTCCAGCGGGACCCGCGACACCCTGCGCTGGGCGGCGCTGCTGGGCCGCGAGTTCTCGCCCGGCGACATCGCGGTCGCCACCGAACGGCCGCCGATGGCGCTGGTCGGCGCGGTCGACGAGGCGATCACCTCGGGGGTGCTCGTCGAATCGGGCGACCGGCTGGCGTTCCGGCACTCGCTGGTGCGCCGCGTGCTCTACGAGAAGACGCCGGCCGCGATGCGGGTCGCGCTGCACCGGCAGCTGGCCGAGGCCTTCGCTGCCGCCGGCGCGCCCGCCGAACGCGTCGCCGAGCAGCTCGCCGCCGCGCCCGCGCAGGTGGACCCGTGGGTGACCGGGTGGCTCCTGGAGCACATCGGGACGGTGGCCACCGAGGCCCCGCGGATCGCGGTGGACCTGCTGCGCCACGCCGTCACCCAAGGCACGCTGCCGCCGGACGCGCGGGAGACGCTGACCGCGACCCTGGCCCGGCTGCTGTTCTGGCTCGGCCGGGAGCCCGAAGCCGAAGCGCGCTCGGTCGTCGCGCGGACGTCCGACAGCAGGCGCGCGGCCGAAATGCGCTGGATCCTGGCGTACGTCTACTACCGCCGCGGTGACTTCTCCGAGGCGACCGCCGAGCTGAAGCGGACGCTCGACGACGCCGACGTCCCGGAGATGTGGCGCGGGCGGCACGAGTCGCTGCTGGCCACGCTGGAAAAACTGGGCGAGGAGACGGCGCTGGCCCCGGCCGGGCTGCACCCGCTGGACGACGCGGCGCTGGCCGTGCCGAACCTCGACAGCCTCGACGACGCCGCCGAACCGCTCGACGCCGCCCGCCGGATCGCCGCCACGCGCGCGGTGCCGGGCGAGATGCACCTGGCCGGCGCGGTGCACTACTACTGGCTGGGCCGCTGGCGGGAGGCACTGGCCGAGCTGGACGCGGTGATCCGCGACGGCGCCGAGACGGCGTCGTACGTGCTGCGCAGCCCGGGGTCGGCGTTGCTGGTCCACGGCGTCGGCGCGCTGATCGCCGGCCACCGCGGCGAGCCGGGCCAGGTCAGGACGCACCTCGACGCGGCCTCTCGGCAGCAGTGGCCCCCGGGCCTGGAGCCGGACGGCGGCGACTTCCTGCTCGCCGCGCGGTCGCTGCTGGCCGAGCAGGAGGGCCGGCCGGAGGCGGCGCTGACGGCGTTGCTGCCGCTGCTGGAGGACACCTACCCGCCGGCGGCCCGCCACCAGTGGCTGCCGGACCTGGTCCGGCTGGCGTTGCTGCTCGGCGACCGGGAGCGGATGCAGGAGGCGGTGCGCCTGCTCGAGCCGGACGGCGAGGTCCCGCCGGCGCACGCCGCGGCGGCGGCACACTGCCGGGGTCTGGTGACGGGCGATCCCGGCCCGGTCCTGACGGCGGCCGGGCACTACCGGGCGGCCGGGCGGGTGCTGAAGCACGCGAAGGCGACCGAAGACGCGGCGATCCTGCTGGCGGAGTCGGGCGAGCTGGCCGAGGCGCGCACGGCGTTCCGCGGCGCGTTGACCGCGTACACGGAGATGGGCGCGGTGTGGGACGTGCGGCGCGCGGAGGCCCGGATGGGCCCGTTCGGCATCCGGCGGGCGGCTTCGGTGCGCTCCCGGGCGGCCGCCGGAAAGTGAACGCGCAACCTTCGCGGGGGTTGCCACGTCGGTAAGGTCACCGGAGATGTCCCTGGGGGATGGGGTCTGGGACGCGAAGTCCCAGAGGGGACGGCAACGACATGCCAGGGGAAGACCCCGGCCTGCGGGTGGGCGTGCTCGGCCCGCTGCGGGCCTGGCGCGGGACGGCCGAGATCGGCCTCGGCCCCGCCCGTCAGCGCGCCATCTTCGCGGTGCTCGCCGTCAACGCCGGCCGGCCCGTCCCCCGCGCCGAACTGATCGCCGGCGTCTGGGGCGATTCCGCGCCCGCGAGCGTCGAAGGCAGTGTCCACACCTACGTCTCCGGGCTGCGCCGGGCCATCGAACCGGACCGTTCGCGCTGGTCGGCGGCCAGCGTGCTCGTCTCGGACCCCGCCGGGTACTCCCTGGTCCTCGACGAGGACGCCCTCGACGCGGCCCTGTTCGAACGGCACCGCGAACGCGCGCAGCGGCACCTCGAGCAGGGCGATCCGCGGGCGGCCGTCACCGAACTCGACGACGCTCTCGCGCTCTGGCAGGGCGAGGCGCTCTCCGGCGTCCCCGGCGGGTTCGCCGAACGGCACCGCGAATACCTCGCCGAACTCCGGCTGGACACCCTCGAACGCCGCGCCGAAGCCGTGCTGGCGCTCGGCGGGCACCTCGACCTCGCGCCCGAGCTGGCGGTGCTGGCCGGCGAACACCCCCTGCGGGAATCGCTGCGGGAGTCGCTGATGCTCGCCCTCTACCGCAGCGGACGGCCCGCCGACGCCCTCGACGTCTTCCGCGACGCCCGCGCCACGCTCGTCGCGGAACTCGGCGTCGAACCCGGCCCCGCGCTGCAACGGCTCCAGCGGCAGATCCTCGCCCAGGACCCGGCCCTCGACGCGCCCGCGGCGCCGGTCGTCGTCACCGGGCACCGGCTGTTCGGCCGGGAAGCCGAAACGGCCCAGCTCGCGGAGCTCGTCGCCGACGTCCGGGCCGGGCGGGGCCGGGCGGTCTGGATCGAAGGGGACGCCGGGATCGGCAAGTCCGCGCTGCTCACCTCCTCGCTGCCGGACGGCCCCGGTTTCCAGCGGCTCTGGGCGGCCGCCGACGAGCTGAGCACCCGGTTCCCGCTGCAGGTCGTGCTGGAGTGCCTGGCGATCGACGCGCATTCGCCCGACCCGCGGCGCGCGCGGGTGGCGAAGGAGCTCGCGGGTGAGGGCCCGGCGCGGCGCAGCTGGGGCCCGGCCGACCCGGTGCTCGGCGCCGTCGACCGGCTGCTGGCGCTGGTCGACGAGCTGTGCGCGCAGTCGCCGCAGGTGCTGGTGCTCGACGACCTGCAGTGGGCCGACGAAGCGTCCGTGCTGGTCTGGCACCGGCTCTGCGCGGCGACCCGGCAGCTGCCGCTGCTGCTGGTGGCCGCCACCCGCCCGGCGCCGGACCGCGCCGAGCTCGCCCAGCTGCGCCGCGGCGTCCAGGCGCGGGACGGGGTCGTCCTCGACCTGGCGCCGCTGACCGGCGAGGACGTCGGCCGGCTGATCGAAGACCAGCTCGGCGCGCCGCCCGGGCCGGGCCTGCGCGAGCTGGCCGCCCGTGGTGCCGGGAACCCGTTGTACGTCAAGGAGATGGTCGACGTCCTGCGCCGGGCCGGCTCGGTGGCGGTGAGCGGCGGCCAGGCGGACGTCGACGACCCGGCGGAGTTCGAAGCGCCGCGGTCGCTGGTCGCCGCGGTCGACCGGCGGCTGGACTTCCTGACGGCGCGGACGCAGGAAGTGCTGCGCTGGGGCGCGTTGCTGGGCATGGAGTTCGCCGTCGGCGACGTCGCCGCGGTGCTCGGCACCCGGCCGTCGGACCTGCTGGCACCGCTGGAGGAAGCCGTCACGGCGAACGTCCTCATCGACACCGGGACGCAGCTGGCGTTCCGCCACCCGCTGCTGCGCCAGGCGCTGTACGACCGGCTGCTGGCCGGGACGCGGGCGGCGCTGCACCGGCAAGCCGCCGAGGCGCTCGCCGGGATCGGCGCGCCGGTGAAGCGCGTCGCCGAACAGCTGGTGGCGGCACCGGCCACAGTGGACGAATGGGTGCTGGACTGGCTCGCCGCGCACCACGCGGTCGTGTCGACCAGGGCCCCGCTGATCGCCGTCGAGCTGCTGGAGCGCGCGCTGGCCGCGGCCGCCGCCACCGACCCGCGCCGGGAGACGCTGCTGGTGGCGCTGGTGAAGGTGCTGTTCCGGCTGGAACGCAGCCCGGAAACCTTGGCGCGGCAGGCCCTCGACGTCGCCACCGACCCGGACGCCGTCGAGGAGATGCGGCACGTGCTCGCGGCGCTGCGGCACCGGCGCGGGGACACCGAAGGCGCCGTCGCGACGCTCGCAGCGTGGGTCGACGACCCGGCCGTGCCGGAGCTCTGGCGGGTCAAGCACCGGCAGCTGCTGGCGAACTTCCGGCGCGGCAGTCTGTCCGATTTGGACACCGCGGAGCGGACCGCGCACGAGACGAAGGCGCTCGCCGGCGGCGACCGCTACCTGACCGCGCACGCGCTGCAGTCGTTGTGGCTGGTCGATTCGGTGCGCCGCGAGCACGACCGCGCGCTCGCCCACATCGACGCGGCGATCGAGGCCGTCGGCGACGAGCACGAGCTGGCGGACCTGCACCTCGACCTGCTCGACAACCGCGTCTTCACGCTGCAGAACCTCGATCGCCTGGCCGAGGCGGGCGAGGCCCTGCGGGCGGCGGGGGAAGTCGCGGCGCGGCACGCGCTGCCGGTCGGGCTGCAGGTGTCGGCCGCGGTGCACCGGTATTGGGAAGGCCGCTGGGACGAAGCGCTGGTCGAGCTGGACACGGTCATCGAGGACGGCCCGGCGATCACGTTCTACGGCCTGCGCGAGCCAGGCCCGGCGGCGCTGCTGCTGCACGGCGTCGCGGCCCTGATCGCGGGCCGCCGCGACGACCGCGCCCAGGCGGCGGCCCACCTCGACGCGGCCGAGGAGTACGCCCCGGCGACCGGCGCCGAGCGCGAGAGCTTCGACTTCCTGCTGGTCGCCGACGCCTTGGCGGCCGAGCAGCGCGGCGACCGGGTCCGCGCGCTGGCCGTCCTCGAGCCGATCCTGAACCCGACCTACGCGCAGATGATGCTGCGGCACCAGTGGCTGCCGGCGTTCGTACGGCTGGCGACGGAGCAGGACGAACTCGACCGCGCCCGGCGCGCTCTGGCGGTGTGCGAGGAAGAAGCGGCGAAGGAGCGACGCCCGGCGCGGGCGCACGCGGCGGCGTCGTGGTGCCGGGGGCTGATCGAGGAGGACCCGGCGCCGGTGCTGGCGACGGCCGAGCACTTCCGCGCGGTCGGCCGGCGCCCCGAGCTCGCCTCGGCGCTGGAGGACGCGGCCGTGTTGCTGGCCCGCGCGGGCCGGCTGGACGCGGCACACGCGGCTTTCGAGGAGGCGGCCGAGCTGTACACGGCGCTGGCGGCCCGCTGGGACCTGCGGCGCGCGGAGACCCGCCTGCGCCGCCTCGGCGTGCGGCGGGGTGCGCTGTTCTCGCCGATCCGGCCGGGCCACGGCTGGGAGTCGCTGACGCCGATCGAGGTCCGGATCGCCGGGCTGGTGGCGGAAGGCCGGTCGAACCCGGACATCGCGGCCGAGCTGTCCCTGCCGCGCCGGACGGTCCAGGCCCACGTGGCCCGGCTGCTGGGCAAGCTGGAGACGCCGTCACGCTCCGGCGTCGCCGACGCCGTCCGCCGCCGGCCGTAACGCGTTGGCCATGGCGACCCGGCCCAGGTAGCGGCCCGATTCCTTGACCGTCCGCCGCTGGGTCTCGAAGTCGACGTGCACCAGGCCGAACCGCTGCGTGTACCCCATCGCCCACTCGAAGTTGTCCAGCAACGACCAGGCGAAGTAGCCGCGGACGTCGACCCCGGCGCGGATGGCGTCGTGGACCGCCCGCAGGTGCTCCATGAAGTAGTTCACCCGCGCCGCGTCGTACACGCGGCCGTCCACCACCGTGTCGGCGAAGGACGCTCCGTTCTCGGCCACCACGAGCGGGAGGCCACCGGACCGGTCGTCGATCCACCGCAGCAGGTCGGTCAGCGAGCCCGGGGCCTGTTCCCAGCCGAACGCCGTCAGCGGCGGCCGGGCCGGCAGGACGTCCATGCCCCGCAACGTCGGCAGCGGGCAGTTGCTCGGCGCCTGCGGGTCCTCGAGCGGCGTGACGCGGGCCGGGGCGTAGTAGTTCACGCCCAGCCAGTCGATCGGAGCCGCGATGACGTCCGTGTCGCCGTCGCGGACGCACTCGGCGAACCGGCCCGCGGCCGCCACCACGTCCGCCGGGTAGCCGCGGCCGAGCACCGGGTCCAGGAAGAACCGGTTGTGGATGCCGTCGAACTTCCGGGCCGCCTCCGCGTGGGCCGGGGTGTCGCCGTCCGCGATCGCCGGGGCGAAGTTGAGCGCGAGCGAGAACTCGTGCTCCGGCCCGGCCAGCGCACGGGTCGCCAGGCCGTGCGCCAGCAGCAGGTGGTGGGCCGCCACCAGCGCCGTGTCGTGGTCCTGGACGCCGGGTGCGTGCACGCCGCTGCCGTAGCCGAGGAAGGCGGCGCAGAACGGCTCGTTGATCGTCGTCCACTGGCGCACGCGGTCGCCGAGCGCGGCGTGCACCACCGCCGCGTAGTCGGCGAACCGCAACGCCGTGTCACGCGACGGCCAGCCGCCCGCGTCTTCGAGCGCCTGCGGCAGGTCCCAGTGGTACAGCGTCAGCACCGGCACGATGTCCCGGCGGAGCAGCTCGTCGACCAGCCGGTCGTAGAAGGCGAGCCCGGCCGCGGACGTCGTCCGGCCGTCCGGCATCACCCGCGGCCACGCGACCGAGAACCGGTAGGCGTTGAGACCCAGATCGGCCAGCAGGCCGATGTCCTCGGGGTAGCGGTGGTAGTGGTCGCAGGCGACGGCGCCGGTCGCGCCCCCGAGCACCTTGCCCTCGGTGGCCGCGAACGTGTCCCAGATGGACGGTCCGCGACCGCCCTCGGACACCGCGCCCTCGACCTGGTAGGACGCGGTCGCCGCGCCCCACCGGAAGCCGGCCGGGAAGGTCATACCGGTGCCCCTTTCACGATGCCCCGTACGAGGTGGCGGCCCAGCAGCAGGAACAGCGCGATGACCGGCACGACGGCCACGGTCGCGCCGGTGAGCATCAGCGCGTAGTCGGTGTAGTAGCCGCTGGCCAGCTGCGACAGCGCGACCTGCACGGTCGGCGTCTCGTTCGGGTCGAGGACGACCAGCGGCCAGAAGTAGTCGTTCCAGGTGGCCATGAACGTCAGCATCGCGAGTACCGCGGCCGGCGCGCGCAGGGCGGGCACGGCCACGTGCCAGTAGGTGCGCAGGATCGAGCAGCCGTCGACGGTCGCGGCGTCGACGAGGTCCGGGCTGATCGCGTTCTCGCACGCCTGGCGCATCCAGAACACGCTGAAGGCGCTGACCAGCGCCGGCACGATCACCGCTTCGAGCCGCCCGTACCAGCCGAGGTCGCCGACGACGAGGTACAGCGGGATGACGCCGAGCTGTGCCGGCACCATCGCCGAGCCGACGACCAGCAGGAACAGCGTGTTGCGGCCGCGGAACTTCAGCCGCGCGAAGGCGAACCCGGCGAGGCTCGCCAGCACGACGTTGGACACCATGACGGTGGTCGCGACGATCAGCGAGTTCCCGATGGCCAGCCAGAAGTCGACGGTGTCGAAGACGCGCCGCACGTTCTCGGGCAGGTTCCCGCCCGGCAGCAGCAGCGGCGACGTCTCCCCGATCGCCGAGTTGTCCCGCGTGGCCACGACGAACGACCAGTACAGCGGGAAGATCGAGGCGCCGAGCACCCCGGTCAGCGCGGCGTACACCCAGCCGCCCGGCCGCCGCCGCGCCGTCACGCCGACCTCACGAACCGGCGCACCAGCCGGTAGTTGACCAGCGCGAATAGCGCGCAGATCACGAACATCACCCAGGTCAGCGCGGCCACGTAGCCGGCGTCGAGGTGCGTGAACCCCTTTTCGTACAGGTACATCACCAGCGTCTGGAACTGGCGGTCGTTGCCGCCGGTGCCGGCCGAGCCGCCGGCGTCGAACAGCTGCGGCTCGGCGAACAGCTGCAGGCCGTTGACCGTGCCGGCGATGGCGGTGAAGGCCAGCGCGGGCCGGATGCCGGGCACGGTGATCGACCAGAACGTCCGCCACCGCGAGGCCCCGTCGAGCTCGGCGGCTTCGTAGAGGTCACCGGGGACGGCCTGCATCGCGGCCAGGTAGATCAGGGCGTTGTAGCCGGTCCAGCGCCAGAGCACCATGCTCGCGACGGCGAAGTGCGACGTCCAGGTCGTCGCCCGCCAGTTGACCGGCGCCACGCCGAACCAGCCGAGGACCTCGTTGACGACGCCGTAGTCGCGGCTGAACAGCTGCCCGAAGACCAGCCCGACGGCGACGACGGACACGACGTTCGGCAGCAGCACCCCGGTGCGCCACCAGGTCGCGGCCCGCAGCGGCCGGTCGAGCAGCGCCGCGATGCCCAGGGCCAGCAGGAACTCCGGGATGGCGGCGAGCAGGAAGATGGAGACGGTGTTGGCGAGCGCGTTGTAGAAGTGCGGATCCGTGAGCAGGTCGCCGTAGTTGGCGAGGCCGAAGCCGCCCCGGTCGCCTTCGAGCAGGTTCCAGTCGTGCAGCGAAACCCACGCCGTGTACAGCAGCGGGAAGGCCCCGAAGACGACGAACAGGGCGAAGAAGGGCGCGACGAAGAGCAACGGCGTGACCTTGCGGTCGAGGCGGTGCTGCACGCGCGGCTACTTCAGGGCGGCTTGGGCCTGCTGGACGGCGGTCGTCCAAGCTTGCTCGACGGTGTCGGTCTTCTCCTCGATCCGCCCGAGGGCTCGGCCGAACTCCGGCCGGACGTCGGCGTCGCGCAGCCCGCGGTAGTTCGGACGCAGCTGGTCGGCCGAAGCGGCGAAGATCCGCCCGGTCGGTGCGTCGCCGAAGTAACTGTCGGTGTGCGCGACGACCTGCGGATCCTCGTACACCCCGGGCTCGCTGGGCAGGATGCCGTCGGAGAGGAAGAGTTTCTTCTGCTGCTCCGGGGCGGTCAGCCAGCGGGCGAGCTCGTACGCCTCTTTCTGGTGCGCGCCCTGCTTCGGGACGGTCAGGAACGAGCCGCCCTGGTTGCCGCTCTTGCCGGGCACGGTGGTGACGTCCCACTTGCCGCGGTTGGCGTCCCCGCCGGCTTCCTTGATCTGGCTGAGCATCCACGCGGGGCAGGCGACGGTGGCGAAGGAGCCCTGCTTGATCGCCACGTTCCACGCCTGGGTGAACGTGGTCGCCGCCGCGGTCTGCCCCTTCGCGGCGAGGCCGCCGGAGAGGAAGAAAGCGGTGCGCACGCTCGGGTTGCGGTCGGCGATGAAGGAGTCGTCACGCTGGGAGAAGTAGTTTTCCGGCGATTGGTTGAGCATCGCCGTGTAGACGGTGCCGGCGGAGTCGGCGAACTTCACGTTCGGCGTCTTGCTGGTGAACCGCTCGGCGGTGGCGGCGTAGGCGTCCCAGTCCGGCATGAGCTTCGCGACTTCGTCGCGGTCGGTCGGCAGGCCGGCGGCCTGGAACAGGTCGCGCCGGTAGCAGAGGGCGAGGCTGCCCATGTCCGTGCCGAGGCCCAGCACGAAGGCGCCGTCGGTGCCCTGCGCCCACTTCCACGGCACCCACTGCTTTTCCAGCTCGCGGGCACCGAAGCCGGCCAGGTCGGCGAACTTGTCCTTCGCTTTCCGGTACTGCGGCATGTACTGCTCTTCGATCGCGACGACGTCGGCGGCACCGCGTCCGGTGGCGAGCTGGGTCGCGAGGCCCTTGTGGTGCGTGTCGAAGTCGGTGACGCGGTTCTGCACCGTGATGTCCGGGTGCAGTTTTTCGTACTCGGCGATCAGGGGCGCGTAGCCGAACTCACCGAAGGTCGCGATGGTGAGCTCGGTCTTCCCCCCGGCGTCACCCGGAGTGCAGGCGGCGAGCGGGATCAACGCGGCGACCAGGATGGCGATCGTTCGCAACAGGGCTTCCTCAGATCACACCGGCCCGCACGGCGTAGGCGACCGCGTGCGGCCGGTTGCGCAGGTTGAGCCGGTTGGTCATGGCGTAGATGACGTTCTTCACGGTCCGTTCCGAGTAGCAGAGCTTTCCCGCGATCTCGGCAGTGTCCCAGCCTTCGGCCATCAGGCGAAGCACATCCACCTCGCGCGGCGTGAGTGCCGCCCCACCGCGTTCATCGGCGAGAGCCTCGACCTGCTCACGCAGCGGCGCGGATCGCCCCCGAGCGGCGGCGAGCACGCTCCCGGTGACCCGATCGAGCGCGGTCCGCGGCAGCACGGCGGAGACGTGGCAGTCGGCGAGCAGGCCGACGTGCGCCGGATCGACACGCCCGGCCACCAGCACAATAGCGGCGGGAGACTCGGCAGAGGCGGCCCGCAGAGCGGCCACGGCCTCCCGGTCGACCTCCCCGACGGCGAACACGAGAACGGCCGCCTCACCCCGGCGGGCCCGCGGCAGGACCAGCAGTTCGGGGCGGGACTTCAGGTGGTTGATCAGCCCGGTCAGGGCAATCGGGTCGGACGCCCACGCGGCCACTCGCACCTGGTCCATCGAACCCTCCTCAGCCCACGACAACGCCTGCCTCGGACCAGTCTGCTGAGGCCGCCTTCACGAATTCTCTAACGGCGGCGGAGCCATTCTTCACGCCGTGAAGTTGGGCTGTTTGATGGCGGCGGGGTGGCTGGTCACGTTGGTCGTGGCCGGCGGGGCCCGCTGTCGCGTTTCGGCCCGCGGTCGCGAGGACGGGGCAGGAGGGCTTCGATGGCGGCGGGGTGGCTGGCCATGGGGCTGAGCGCGGCTCGTGGCCGGCCGGGCCTGCTGTCGCCTTTCGGCCAGCGATCGCGGGCAGCGGGGGCGGCCTCCACGGCGGCAGGATGGCTGGTCAAGGAGTCGAGCACGCTGTTCGCGGCCAGCGCTGCCAGCTGGAGCGTTGCGGCCCGCGGTCGCGAGGCAGGGCAGCCCGGGGGCCGCCTCGACGGCGGCGGGATGGCTGGTCAAGGGAGTCGAGCCCGCTGGTTGTGGCCGGCGGGGCCACCTGGAGCGTTGCGGCCCGCGGTCGCGAGGCAGGGCAGCGGAGGCGGCTTCGATGGCGGCGTGGTGGCTGGCCACGGGGTCGAGCACGCTGGTTGTGGCCGGCGGGGCCAGCTGGGGCGTTGCGGCCTGCGGTCGTGAGGCGGCGGGGTGCTGGTCACGGCATTGAGCACGCTGGTCGCGGCCGCAGGGATCCGGCCGCGGTCGTCAGGCCGGGGCAGCGGGGCCGTTCTTTACGTCGCCGAGTTGGGGCGTCGACTACGGTCGGGGGGCACACGGACTAGTGAAGGGACCGATGAACCGCCGACGTCTTGCTGCCCTTGGGGTGGCGTTCTCCATCGTGGCCGGATGTCTGCTGGTCGCGGGCCTGCAACCGCGGGTCGTGTCCGGGTTGGCCGTGCCTCTGGCCTCCAATTCCACTCGGCCGGCTCCTGCTCCGGCGGCTTCTCCTCCTGCTGCGTCCGCTCCTACCTCCCAGCTCGCGCGGCCGGGCGACTGCGCGTCAATGGCGGCCGGGCTTGATGTTCGGGCCCAGGTTGCGCAGCTGGTCGTCGTGGGTGTGTCCGGGGACAACCCGGCGGCGACCGTTTCGCTGGTGCGGGAACACCAGGTCGGCGGGATCTTCATCGGGGGTAACGCAACAGCGTTGTTGAAAGATCGCTCGCTGGACGCGGTGCAGGCCGTCGCCCGGGTGCCGGTGGCGGTGTCGGTCGACGAGGAAGGCGGCCGTGTCCAGCGCATCGACGACCTCGACGGTGACCTGCCCTCGGCGCGGACGATGGCCGAGACGAAGTCTCCCGACCAAGTCCGGGCGCTGGCCGCCGAGCGGGGCCGCCAGTTGCGCGCCCGCGGGGTGACCGTGGACTTCGCCCCGGACACCGACGTCACGAACGCCCCGGACGACGACGTCATCGGTGACCGGTCGTTCAGCCCCGACCCGGCCAAGGTGAAGACGTACGCGAAAGCCTTCGCCGAGGGCCTGCGCGACGCGGGGATCCAGCCGGTGCTGAAGCACTTCCCCGGCCACGGCCACGGCTCGGGCGACTCCCACAAGGGCACGGTGGTCACGCCGCCGCTCGACAAGCTGCGCGCGGTCGACCTCGTGCCGTACCGCGGCTTGGCCGACTACGGGCCGGTCGCCGTGATGGTCGGCCACCTCGACGTGCCGGACCTGACCGGTGGCGTGCCGGCCTCGCTTTCGCCGGCCGCGTACCGGCTGCTGCGCGGCGAGTTCGCGTTCACCGGGCCGGTGGTGACCGACGACCTCGGGGCCATGAAGGCGATCACCGCGCAGTACCCGCTGCCCGAGGCGGTGCTGAAGGCCCTGCAGGCCGGCGCGGACGAGGCGTTGTGGTCCTCCGGAGGGCGGGTGGACGAGGTGCTGGACCGGCTGGCCAAGGCCGTGCAGAGCGGGGAACTGCCGAAACCGCGGGTGCAGGATTCGGTCGCGCGGGTGCTGCGGGGCAAGGGCCTCTGCTGAGATCCGGCCTGCCCCTGGACGGCCTCGCCCGAGGACGTGGCTCGCCAGGAAGCGGGATCTGTTGCCAGAAGCCGAAATCCGCGCCGGACGCACGCGTAACCGGACCGCCGAGCGGCCGGACTCCGGCGCGATCGGGAACCCGGCCGCGCAATCCTTGCCGTCGGCCTGGGAGCGCCTTGCCCGGCCGGCGGAGAAGCGGCTGCGTTTTCGGTTGTGCAGAAGGAATCGTTGTCGCCATACCCACGACGGTACCGAACGCGCGTTCGAAGATCACCACTGAATCGGGTGAACATCGGCGGGCAAGTCGCCAAGCCGCTTCCCTTGCGCCACAAAGGAAACAGCAGCCAGGCGTCGTGAGCAGCCCCCGATCTACAGGCTACCGATCGGCACCGACAGAAATGGGACGCCAGCCGTAGCTAGACTTTCCGCGATGGCACCCGGAGCAAGGAGCGGCATGGCGAACCTCGGCGGCACCTTCACCCTCGGCGGCGAACTTTCCGTGACGCGCATGGGTTACGGCGCCATGCAACTGGCCGGACCTGGTGTGTGGGGGCCGCCGAAGGACCGCGACACGGCCGTCGCCGTGCTGCGGGAAGCCGTCGAACGCGGGGTCACCCATCTCGACACCAGTGACTACTACGGCCCGCACACCGTCAACGCCCTGATCAAGGAAGCTCTGCACCCCTACCCCGAGTCGCTCGTCATCGTGACGAAAGTCGGGGCGCGGCGGAGCGCCGACAAGGGATGGCCGGTCGCCCTGTCCGCCGCGGACCTCACCGAAGCCGTGCACGACAACCTGCGAAACCTCGGCGTCGACGCGCTCGACGTCGTCAACCTGCGGCTCAGCAACGCCGCCGGTGACTACCCCGTCCCGATGTCAATCGCCGAACCGTTCGGGGTGCTCGCCGAGCTTCGAGAACAAGGGCTGATCCGGCACCTCGGCCTCAGCCACGTCAGCGCCGAGCAACTCGACGAAGCGAAGGCGATCGCGCCCGTCGTCTGCGTGCAGAACCACTACAACGTCGCCCACCGCGAGAACGATCCCCTCGTCGACAAGTGCGCCGCCGAGGGGATCGCCTTCGTCCCCTACTTCCCGCTCGGCGGGTTCAGCCCGCTGCAGTCCGGGCTGCTCGACGACTGCGCCGCGCGGGCCGGGGCCACGCCGATGCAGGTCGCGCTCGCCTGGCTGCTGCGGCGGTCACCGTCGATGCTGCTGATCCCCGGGACGTCGTCGCCCGCGCACCTGCGGGAGAACCTCGCCGCCGCCGAACTGGAACTGCCCGCGGACGTTCTCGCCGATCTGGACCGGATCGGCGCCGCCTGATCGCTACGCTGAGCGCCCGGACAAGCACGAGAACGGAGCAACCGTGGCGGAGTGGGGCGATCTGGTCGCGTACATCAGGGAGTCGTACCGGGTGGTGCGCGACGAGCCCGACGAACTGCGCATCCGCCTGGTCTTCGGCGACGATCCCGACACCGAACAGCGGGCGCAGATCGTCGTGATCGCCCGCGAGATCCTCGACCAGCGCGAGGACTGGGTGCAGATCGCGACGCCGTTCGCGCGGCACGAGCAGGTCGACCTCCTGGAAGTGCTGACCGAGGTCGGCGAGGCGATCGTCGTCGGCGGGCTCGCGGTGATGGGCGAGCACGTCGTGCTCCGCCACTCGCTGCCGCTGATCAACCTCGACATCAACGAGTTCACCGACCCGCTCGAGCTGGTCGCCGGCGCGGCCGAGCTGCTGGAGCAGCAGTTCACCGGCCGCGACGACTACTGAGCGGCACAACCGCCACCGCGGCAGCCACGGCGAGCGCGGCACCCAGGCCGAGCGCCGCGGTGGCCGTGCCGGTGCCGAGGTAGAGCCCGCCGAGGAGGGCGCCGCCGAGCTACTGCACCGCGTTGAGCAGCCCGGCGGCCGAGCCCGTCTCGTGCGGGCGGACCCGGTCGAGGGCCGCGGTGAAGAACGGCACCGTGAACGTCCCCATCCCGAGCCCGCACAGCGCCAGCGCCCACGGGTACGCGCCCAGCCCCGCCGGCCGCCATGGCGAGGACCCCGGCCGGCAGGAGCGCCAGCCCGGCGAACATCACGCGCGGGCCGAACTTCGGCACCAGCCGGGCGCCGGCGACGGACGACGACACCGCGAGCCCCACCGACAGCGGCAGCAGCGTCAGGCCCGCGGTGCGGACGTCGGCGCCGAGCCCCAGCTGCAGCTGCATCGGCACCACCTGCGTCAGGCCGGTCATCACCGCGAAGAACAGCAGCGACCCGGCGAGCGCGGCCGGGAACCCGCCGTGGGTGAAGAGGCTCGGCCAGCGGCGCGGCCGCGCGGCGCTGCTGGAAGCCGAACACGACCAGCAGCGCGGCGCCGGCCACGAGCAGCGCCCAGTTCGTCCCCGCCGGGTCGTTCAGCGGGTAGACGAGCAACCCGGCGCCGGCGACGACGAGCGCGGTGCCGGTGAGGTCGAGCCGCGGCCGGGTGGCCGCGCGGTCCTCCCGCAGCAGCCGCGCGGCGATCAGCACCGCGAGCCCGCGCGGGACGTTCACGAGGAACGCCGCCCGCCAGGAGATCGCCTGCGTCAGCAGCCCGCCGAGCAGCGGCCCGGTGACCGCGGAAAGGCCCATCATCGGGCCGATCGTGCCCAGGGCCCTTCGCGAGATCGCCGCCGTCGAAGAGGGCGCGGATGAGGCCGATGATCAGCGCGGCCGCCGCGTCCTGGGCCGCCGCGCAGGCCAGCGACGCCAGCACGAAGCCCGTCACGCCGAGCTTGAACACCTTGGCCCGGCCGAGGATGTCGCCGAGCCGGCCGCCGGTGATCAGGAAGGCGGCGAACGGCAGCGGGGTGGGCACGGGACTCCTTTCGTTCGGCGCCCACCCTGCTTTTCGACCTGCAACGCGCTGCACCTCGACCGGGCGCCGTTCACCAGGATCGGGGACGTCGTCGGCGTCTCCACGGAGACGGTGGCGCGGCGCTGCCGCCGGCTCCGGGCCGAGGCGTCGCTCCGCGTCGTCGGCCTGCCGGACCCGCAGCGGACCGGCCAGGCCGAGTGGATGGTCCGCCTGACCGCCGGCACGGAGATCTGCGTGAACGTCCACACGCCGGCGGCGAGCGACCACGCGCTGCTGCTGCGGGACATCCCGCGCACGGCGAGCATCACGGCGGTATCGGCGCACCAGCTGCTGCACCGGTACTTGGGCGGCCCGATGGCGTGGCTGGGCCGGGCCAACGCCCTCGACGCGGCCCAGATCGCCGCGCTCACCCCGGGCCACGACGGCCCGGGCAAGCCGCTGACCAGGGACGACGCCGCTCTGATGGCGGCGCTGCAGCGTGACGGCCGCGCGGGCCTGGCCGAGCCGGCGACGGCGACCGGCTGGTCGGCGGCGACCGTCGCGCGCCGCCTGGCCGGCCTCCAGGCGGACGGCACCGTGTTCTTCGACCTGGAGATCGATCCGGAGCCGCTGGGCGCGACCACGCAGGCGCTGCTGTGGATGGCGGTCGCACCGGCCCAGCTGGACCGGGTGGCGCAGGCGCTGTGCCCGGACGCCGCCGCACTGCACCACTACCTGACGCACCGGCTCGGAGCGCTGGAGGCCATCTGCTGCGGACGGTCAAGGCGGCCGACTCACGCTGAGCGGAACGGCGCACAAGTCCTAAGTGGACTTCACCTCGACCAGGTGGTCGAGCAGGCCGCGGACGGCTTCGAACTCCCGGACCTCCTGGCGGCAGTCCGGGCACGCCGCGAGGTGCCGCTCGACCCGGGCCGCCTCGGCGGCGTCGAGCAACCCCAGGCTGTACGCCCCGAGGTCGGTCCGGTCGTACCGGCCCATGGATCGCGTCTCCGTTCCGCGTCCCGTGAGGAACGCCCGCACTACCCGATGCCTCCAGAGTCCTGAGATGGACGCGTCCTCGGCGGAGTTCCGCGGATTTCTACCCGAACGGCCGACAACTTCCGAGGGCAAACAGCCCATGTGAGTGACGGCAATGGTCACGCACCTCACCCGTCCGAACACGGAAAGCTTTTGTGCCACGAACTTCGCCGATTCGGCGTCATGGGTCCCTGGCTCGCTCGTCGGACTGGCGTCGGACCGGGATTTCCCCGCTTCGACCTGGGCAAGAAGGCGATCCGAAACGAGGAGAGCGATGACCGTACGGAGCCACCGGGCGGACGACGTCGTGGACGAGGTCGGGGTGTGGCTGGCCGGGGAGTTCGCGGGGCGGCTCCCCGCCTCGGAGATCGACCGCGTCGTCCGGACGACGCGGATCGACCTCGAAGGGAGCATCGCGCCGGAGGAGCTCGGGGAGATGCTCCACCGGCTGGGCCGGGCGAGGCTGCAGCGCATCCTGCACGTCGCCCCGGCCATGCAGGTGAAGATCCCGCAAGCGCGGTGACGTGCCGGGCGGGCACGCGGCTCCGGTGCCGCGTCGCCCGCCCCGCGGCACGCCCGCACCCGAGAGCCGGACGCCTTCGCCGTGACCACACCGGGAGGCGGTTCACCGGAAGGGACCTTCGCGCACAACCCTTGCCCGCGGCCCCCGGCAATCTTGACTG
Organism: Amycolatopsis sp. NPDC003731; assembly: GCF_053586895.1. Taxonomy (NCBI): domain Bacteria; kingdom Bacillati; phylum Actinomycetota; class Actinomycetes; order Pseudonocardiales; family Pseudonocardiaceae; genus Amycolatopsis; species Amycolatopsis sp. NPDC003731. Next base: position 36,264 of record NZ_JBSFNC010000064.1, read on the forward strand.
GACTAGACCAATCTGCTCTAGTGACCGGTGTCACCCTCGTCTGGCCGGATGAGCACACCCCCTCCGACACCGGGCGCCCCCGCGCCCGGACTCCGTCGTGGCCGAAGGAGTGAGCGAATCTTGAGAAGACGTCTTGTCGCGGTCCTGTCCGCTGTCGCCGCCGTTGCCGGGCTCGTGTTCGGCGTACCCGCCGCCACCGGGCAGGCACCTCAGGCGGCCGCCGCCGCGTGCAGTGCCCCGAACTGGGTCGCCGGGCAGTGGTACGACGTCGGCGCCGTCGTCCGCTACACCAACGGCGGCTACTACCGCGCCAAGAACGCCAACCCGGGCTACGACCCCATCATCAGCACCTGGTACTGGGAGCCCTACAGCTGTGACGGCGGGGGCGGCACCACCTGCAGCTACCCGAACTGGGTGGCCGGGCAGTGGTACGACGTCGGCGCCGTCGTCCGCTACACCAACGGCGGCTACTACCGCGCCAAGAACGCCAACCCGGGCTACGACCCCGTCATCAGCACTTGGTACTGGGAGCCCTTCAGCTGCGGCGGCGGCACAGATCCCGGCAACCCCGGCGCGTTCGTGGTGAGCGAAGCCCAGTTCAACCAGATCTTCCCGGGCCGGAACTCCTTCTACACCTACAGCGGCCTCACCGCCGCGCTCTCGGCCTACCCCGGCTTCGCCAACACCGGCAGCGACACCGTCAAGAAGCAGGAGGCCGCGGCCTTCCTCGCCAACGTCAACCACGAAACCGGCGGGCTCGTCTACATCGTCGAGCAGAACACCGCCAACTACCCGCACTACTGCGACTGGAACCAGCCCTACGGCTGCCCGGCCGGCCAAGCCGCCTACTACGGCCGCGGCCCGATCCAGCTGAGCTGGAACTTCAACTACAAGGCCGCGGGTGACGCGCTCGGCATCGACCTGCTCGGCAACCCGTGGCAGGTCGAGCAGAACTCGGCCGTCGCCTGGAAGACCGGGCTCTGGTACTGGAACACCCAGAGCGGCCCCGGCTCCATGACCCCGCACAACGCGATGGTCAACGGCCGCGGCTTCGGTGAGACCATCCGCAGCATCAACGGCTCCATCGAATGCAACGGCGGCAACCCCGCCCAGGTGCAGAGCCGCGTCGACAAGTACCGCCAGATCACCGCGGTCCTCGGCGTCGACCCCGGCGCCAACCTGTACTGCTGAGCCCGCGGGCGGGCGGGGTCACGGCCCCGCCCGCTCAGCCGGCGAGCCGGTCCGCGATCAGCCGGATGACCGCCGCCGCGTGGTCGTTCAGGTAGAAGTGGCCGCCCGGGTACGTCTTCAGCTCGAAGCCCGCCGACGTCCGCTCCGCCCACTGGCGCGCCTCGGCTTCGGTGACCTTGGGGTCCGCGTCGCCGACCAGCGCCACGATCGGGCAGCCGACGTCGGGGCCGGGACGGTAGCGGTAGAGCTCCGCGGCCTTGTAGCCGCTGCGCAGCGCGGGCAGCACCAGGTTGCGGATGTCCTCGTCGTCCAGCACCGCCGCGTCGGTGCCGCCGAGCCGCTTGACCTCGGTCAGCAGTTCTTCGTCGCCCTTTTCGTGGACCCGCTCGTCGCGGTGGGCCGACGGCCCGCGACGGCCCGAGACGAACAGGGTGAGCAGCTTCGTGCCCCGCGCTTCGAGCCGCCGGGCGACCTCGAAGGCCAGGCTGGCGCCCATGCTGTGGCCGAAGAACGCCACCGGCCCGGCGATCTCCGGGGCGAGCACGTCCGCCAGCCGGTCGGCCAGCACGAACAGGTCGTCCACCGGGGCCTCGGCGTGCCGGTCCTGCCGGCCCGGGTACTGCACGGCCAGCACCTCCACCGACGGCGCCAGCGCCGCCGACACCGGGTGGAAGTAGCTCGCCGCTCCCCCGGCGTGCGGGAAGCACACGAGCCGCGCCGCGGCGGACGGCGCCGGGTGGAAGCGCCGGACCCACTCGGAGGCGTCGAGGGAAATCGTCATGGTCCCCAATCTGGCAGGCCGCCGGACCGGCGTCGACCCCTAACGTGCGCAGTACCGGCGGCAGGCCCCGGGATGCGGCCGGGGCCTGCCGGTTCCCGGTCAGCCGGGCGGCCTCACTCGGCCCGCCACAGCGCCGGGACGGCCGGGGGCTCCCAGCCCGGCTGCGCGGTGTGCGCCTGCAGGCAGACGTACCCGCGGCCGCTGTAGGTGACCCGGGCGCCCGCCGGGTAGGCCGTACCCACCGCCCAGGACGTCCCCCCGGGCGGCGTGGACGAAGTCGGCGGGGACGATGTCGAAGTCGACGTGGGCCGCGTCGACGTCGGCGTCTGCGGGACGTTCAGCACGAAGTCGAAGGCGGCTTCCTTCGCGGAGCCGTTGTCCCGCACCGTCATCAGCAGCCGGGCGTCGAAGATCGTGTCGGTGTTGTTGCGCGGCTCGCCGGGGAAGTAGAGCTGCGTGGTCAGGATCGGCCGGCCGGGCGCCTGCACCTTGACGTGGATGTGCCGGGTCCGGCCCGGGTAGAGGCCGGGGACGATCGTGGACAGCGTGAACGCGCCCTGGGCGTTCGTGTACTGGTGCCCGCGGAAGGTGTAGCCGGTGTTGTCGTAGGCGCCGTTGACGTCCGCCTGCCAGAAGTCCAGCAGCGCGCGGTTGATCGGCAGGCAGGCGCGCCCGAAGACGTAGCCGGTCACGGTCAGCCGGGTGCCCTGGGTGCCGGGTGTGACGAGGTTGGTCCGTTCCGGCGAGTTCGGCTTGAAGTACGGGCCCTCGGTCTGCTCGATCGTCGGCTCGTCGCCGTCGTGGCAGGCCGGGGTCAGCTCCGGTGCCGTGCCGCCGACGGCGTTCGCGCGGGCCAGCGCCGGGCCGCCGATCAGCGCGACCGGCGCGGCGACGCCCGCGGCCAGCGCGGCCTTGAGCACCGTCTTGCGGCTCAACTGGTTTTCCTCGTCCATGCCTGGCTCCTCGTGGGTGGGGGATCCCTCGAACGTAGGCAGGCACCGGGCGGGCGGCGATGGACTGGACCCGTCAGTCGTGGTGCTTCTCCCCGCCGCGCCGGAAGGCACCGGGGCTCAGCCCGGTTTCGCGGCGGAAGAACCGGCAGAAGTAGGCCGGGTCGGCGAAGCCGACGCGGCTCGCGACCTGCCGGACGGTGAGGTCCGTCCGGAGCAGGAACCGTTGCGCCTCCCGGATCCTGGCTTCGCGCAGCAGCTGCGCGGCCGTGCGGCCGGTCGCGGCCTTCACCGCCTCGGTGAGGTGGCCGGGGGTGACGCCGAGGCGTTCGGCGTGCGCGCGCACCGACCACGGCCCGGGCCCGGGGCGGCCGGTGCGCCGGACGAACTCCGCCGCCACCACACCGGCGGGCGCGGGCGGCGGCGTGCCCAGCAGCCGGCCCGCCCGCACGACCAGGACGTGCACCAGCGCCCGCAGCACCGACTCCGTGCCCTCACCGCCGCGGCGGTACTCGTCCTCCAGGTCGGCGATCAGCCGGGCGACCCGCGCGTCGGCGTGCTCGTCCAGGTGCAGCCACGGTCGTTCGCTCAGCCGCCGCAGCAGCTCGCGGTCGGCCGGGTGGTCGAGGAGGAAGTCGTCGGTGAACAGCACGAGGTGCCCGGTCAGCCCCCGGACGCCGGCCCACTGGTGCACCTGCCCGGGCGCGATGACGCCGAAGTGCGGCGGCCGCAGCGGCCAGCGCGCGGTGTCGACGACGTGCGCGCCGGTGCCGCCGGTGACGTGGACGAGCTCGTGGAAAGTGTGCCGGTGCGGGAAGTCCGCGCGGGACAGCGGCCCGATCGCGTCGAACGTGCCGACGGCGAACGGCGGCGCGTGCGGGGCGGGAACCTCCAGCCGGTGCATCGGCAGCTCCCCCGGCCGCGGGGTCCGGCAGGGCGTGCCGGGCGGAACGGTCGTACCGCGCATGGCCGAAAAGTCTAGACCAATCCGACGGCGATTCGGCCGTTTTGCCCCGATGATCGCAATCCGATCGTCGGATACCGGACAGCGGAACGGGGCTGGTCCACAGTGGACCAGCCCCGCTCGGTGGTACGTATCAGGCGCGGCTGCGGCGCCGGTTCAGCAGCAGCATCAGCGCGCCGCCGCCGAGCAGCAGGCCGCCGATGCCGAACGGAACCGCGGCGTCGACACCGGTGTTGGCGAGGTCGCCACCACCGGAGGGCGCGCCACCGGGCGTGGTGCTCGGCGCGGTGGTGGTCGGGGCGCCCGCCTCGGTCCAGGACGCGGTCGCCTTCGCGGCCACCTGGGTCTTCTCCGAGTCGGCGACGATCAGCGACTGCGCCGGCTTCTTCGCGTAGTTCTCCGCGACGAACAGGCGGCCGGTGTCCAGCTCGCCGGAGGCCTTCAGGGAGAACGAGCCGTTGCCCGGCTTGGCGCCGGCCGGGACGTCGACGAACAGCTTGCTGCCGTCCTTGACGTCGGCGGTCTTCAGCTCCTTGCCGTCGGCGTCGGTGACCTTGACACCGTCGGGCAGCTCGGTGGTCAGCGACGTGATGTCACCGGACGTGGCGACCTGGAACGGGCCGATCTTGGTGCCGGCCTTGCCCTCGGTCTTCGGCCCCGCGATGTTCAGGGTCGGCTTCGGCTGCTCGCCGATGCCCTTGTTCTGGTCGCCGATCAGGTAGCTGTACAGCGCGGCGACGTCGGCGTTGGCCTCGGCCGGGTTGTTCTCGGCCAGCGGCTTCGTCAGGTTGAGGTTGACACCGTCGCTGAAGTGCCAGACCGCGGCCTGCGTGGCGGCGATGGCCTCGCGCTCGGAGACACCGTCGTGCACCTTGACGCCCTGCTTGGCAAGGGCGGCCTCGATGTCGGTGAGCTTCACGCCCGGGTAGCCGTGGTGCAGCACCCAGTTGATCTTGTCGCTGTTCTTGTTGAACGGCGAGTTCGCGGCCGGGTACTTGTTCCAGGGCGTCTCGACCATGTCGACGTCGGTGCGCATGCCGACGGTGATCTGCACGCAGTAGAGCTTGAGCGTCTTGCCGTCCGACAGCTTGAAGCCGAACAGCTTCGCGATGTAGTCGCCGCCGCCTTCGAGGTTGATCCGGTAGCCGACCGTGCCCGCGTCCTCGACGACGCGGCCGCGCGCGGCGCCGTCGTCCGCGAGGGCCGAGGGGGCGCTGACCATGACCGCGGCGGCCGCGGCGAGCACCGCGATCCCGCCACGCACGAGAGCTGACCTGACCTGCATAAATCTCCTATCCGAGCCCGAACCACGCCGTTAGGGGCGCCGTGGGATCACCATCCCCGACCACGGCGGCCACTGATTCGGGTGAGTGATCACCCGGTCAAGCGATATCGGAGCATACACAGACCACACAAGAGCTACGCACGGTGCCCCCATAAACACGAATCGCCGGAGAAATCCCCTGAAAGAGGCCCAGATTTCAGGCGCCGAAATACCCTTCGAACAGGATTCCGGCGATCTTCGTGGTGGTCTCCTTGCCGACCTCGTCGCCGCCGGCGATCACCCGCGTGTCGTTCATCAGCGCCAGGGCGTACCGCTCGTCAGGACCGGCGAAACCGACGGAGTTCATGATCCACGAACCGTCGTCGTTGTCATCCGACCAGCCGTTCTTGTTACCCGGGTGCGCGGCCGCCCCGGCACCCCAGACGCCCCACTGCTGGTTGCCGTCCACGGTGCGCAGTTCCCGGACGAGGTAGTCGCGGTGCCGGGCGGGCATCCGGGTCAGGACGTATTCGATCAGCCGGTCCAGGTCGTCCGCCGTGGTGCGGATCCAGCCCCAGTGGTGCGGGTGCCGGTCGCTGAACCGCATGTCGGTCATCCCGTATGCCGGAAATCGACGGCCGAATTCGGTTTCGCCGCCATAACGGGTCCACAACACCTGGGCCGCGTCGTCGTCACTCGAATGGAGCATCCGGTGCATCAGGTCGCGATCTTCGGCGGACAGCGTGACCGTTCCGGAGTCCGACCGCAGCAGCAGGTCGACGGCCATCGCGAGCTTCGGCGTCGAGCAGGCCCAGATCAGCGTGCCGGCGGCCGGGCTGCGGTAGACGGCGCCGGTCGAGCGGTCCCGCAGGACGATCCCGGTGACCCCGGGGCGGCTGTCGGCGTAGGCCTGCGCCCGGGCGATCCGCGCCCGCAGGTCCGCGCCGAACGGGTCACCGGCGTCCGGCGGCGACGCCGGAGGCCGGGGTGGCGGCGCGGGCGACGGGCCCAGCGCGAAGGCCGCGAGCAGCGCGGCGAGCAGGAGCTTGCCCATGAAGTCCCCCGGGTGACGGCGAGCGGGTGTGTCCACCGTGCAGACTCGCACGGACGACCTCGCCGGGGCGAGCACCGGCGGTCACCGCGGCCCGGCCGGCGGGCCGCGGCGACCACCGGCCCGTCACGGGTCGACCGTCAGGAGGTGGGCTCGGTACCCCTCGCCGTAGGTCTTGGTGGGCGTGCCCGCGTAGTCCTCGATCAGCACGTTACCGCCGCTGCAGCCCCAGGGGTTCCACGTCCAGGCCGTGTACCCGAGGTGGTGCGCGTCCAGCCAGGCCAGCACCTGGTCGACGTAGTCGTGCGCACAGCTGTTCTGCCCGATTTCCCCGGCCTGCACCGGGACCTGGGCCGCGACCGTCCCGATCTGACTGTCCCAGCAGGACACGGTGACGCAGGCGTTGAAGTTGTAGCTGTGCCAGGACGCCACCAGGTTGCCCGCCGGGTCCACGGGCTTGTACGCCAGCCACTGGGTGAGGTCGTTGGTCCAGGTGAGGCCGGCGGTCATCACCACGTTCTTCGCGCCGGTCGCGCGGACGGCGTCGACGAGTTCCTGCATCCCCGCGACCGGGTAGCCGATCCCGGTGCAGGTGCCGCCGTCGCGCAGGCACTTCCACGCGGCGGCCGCGTCGGACCAGTTGGCGGCCGCGTCCGGGTAGGGCTCGTTGAACAGGTCGAACACCACGGCGTCGTCGCCCTTGAACGCGGTGGCGACCTGGGTCCAGAACGCCGGCGTGTACTGCCGGCTGGGCATCGGTTTCTGGCAGGTGGCGTTGACGTCGGTGCACGCCGACGACGTCCCGGTGTACTGGCCGTGCGTCCAGTGCAGGTCCAGGATCGGGTTGATCCCGTTGGCCTCCAGGAGTTTCGCGTAGTCCTTGACCGCCTGCTGGTAGGAGGCGCCGCTGGGCGTGCCGGACAGGCCGAGCCAGCAGTCCTCGTTCAGCGGGATCCGCACCGCGTGGACGTTCCACGCCTTCATCGCGTCGACCGAAGCCTGGTCGACCGGGCCGCTGTCCCACATGCCCTTGCCCTGCACGCAGGCGAACTCACCGCTGGAGCGGTTGACGCCGAGTAGCCGGTAGGTCCGGCCGTCGGCGGTGAGCAACTGGTTGCCCGAGACGTGCAGCGCGGGCGCCGGGCCGGGCGGCGGCGGGGTCGAGGTGGTCGTCGTCGGCTTGGTGATCGGGGTGGTCGCCGTGGTCGGCGGGGTTCCGGTGCACGCGGCGCCGTTGACCGCGAAGTCGGTGGGGGTGGTGTTGGTGCCGCTGTAGGAGAAGTTCGCGCCGGTGCTGACCGAGCCGCCGGCCGGGATGGCGCCGTTCCAGCTCGCGTTTTTCACCGTGATCCGCTTGCCGGACTGCGTCCACGTGCCCATCCAGCCCTGCTGGAGGGTCTGGTTCCCGGCGTAGGAGTAGGTCAGCGTCCAGCCGTCGGCCGCCGCGGAGCCGACGTTGGCGATCCCGACGGTGACGCCGAACCCGCTTCCCCAGTCGTTGGCCGAGTAGGTGACGCGGCAGGCGAACGCGGCGCTCGACTCACGCGCGGACGACACCGCCGTCGTCGACGTGACGACCCCGGCGGCCACCGCGAGCCCCGCCACCGCGAGCGCGGCAGGACGTTTCCCGGCTCTTCCCCACATCGGCACTCCCTTCGGCGAAGTGAGCCTCTGGGAGCGTTCCCAGACGCCGTCACACCGTCGCTGCCCGGCCCCGGGTTGTCAATCACCAACGCCGGGAATGGGGCCGAACAGCGCCGGGCGCGTTCACCCGACGACCGCAGGCGTCTCCGCCGCCTGGAGTCCCCTACGGCCGCCACGGGCGGTGGCCGCCGGGTTCGGCCGTGAAGACGGCTTCGCCCTGGCCGAGGGCGGGCAATCGGCGCCGGAAGCCCGCGGCCGGGAGCGTGCCGCTCAGCCGGGCGACCCCGGCTTCGACCAGTGGTGGCCCGCAGACGGCCTCCAGCTTGGCCAGCGCGATCAGCGCCGCCCCGGCCGCGTGCTCGGGCACTTCGATGTCGAACCGGTCCACCGGCTCGTACACGCGGGTCCGCGCCCGCGCGAGCGCCAGCGCCAGCAGCCGCGCGGTGACTTCGCGGAACCCGCCGGCCGTGCTGAGCGGCTGGAACCCCGAGTGGGTCAGGGTGACGACGCAGTCGGTGACCTCCCAGCCGTGTGGGCCGCACCCCGCCGCGCGGTACACCGTCTGCTCGATGGCCGTGTGGAAGGCCCGCGGGAGCGAGCCGCGTTCGACGGCCGGGCCGAGCCGGTCCAGGAACTGGACCGCTTCCCCGGCGCCGACGGGCTTTTCGACATGGATCGGCTCCGGCGGCGTGAACCGGGCGGTGAGCCCGAACTCCTCGCGCAGGCGCTCGAGGAGCACCTCGATCTGGACTTCGCCGTAGGTCCGCACCGACAGGCCGCCGCGATCGATCCGCAGACCGAGCAGCGGGTCCTGGTCGCACAGCTCCCGCAACGCCTGGTGCAGCCGGGTTTCCTCGCCGGGCCGCGCGGTGACGACCGAAACGAGCCCGGGCGGCGGGAACAGCCCGGCGCCCGCCACGCCGTCCGCGGAACCGAGCCGGTCGTCGACGCGGACGTCCCCGAGGCCCGAGAGCCGGACCAGGTCGCCCGCACCCGCGCACGTGACCTTGGCGCCGGCGAGCGTCATCGCCGTGATCCGTCGCCGCCGTGCATGCGGGCGTAGGCGATCCGGTCGCCGCCGCGGCCGCGTTCGATCTTGAAGACGGTCGCGCGGAGCTCGGGGCCCGGCACCGCCGTGGGCAGGAAGTCGACGATCCCGGCGATGAGCTCGGGCACGCCGGCGCCGCTGATGGCCGAGCCGAAGAACACCGGGTAGGCCGCACCGGCCGTCACCTGGTCACGAACGGCCTCGGCGGCCGGCCCCATCGCGTGGGACACCTTCGCCCGCAGTTCGTCGAGCACCCCGGCGGCATCGACGCCGGGCTGGTCGAGCTTGTTGACGAACACCAGCGTCGGCACGCGCGTTCGACCTCGGCGACGAATTCGGCGTGCCTGGGCGTGTCGATGACGGTGACCGTCCGGTCGCCGGCCCGGCAGGAGACCACGCCGGTGCTGATCGTGATCCCGCGCCGGTACGGATCAACCGCATATGCCCGCGATATCCCGTCCGGCCTACCCTCACGGCTCGTGAACAGGCGCCCCGGGCTCAGCGCGCGGCTGAAGCTGACCATCAGCTACGCCGGGTTCCTCCTGCTCGCCGGCGCGGTGCTGCTCGCCGTCGTGTGGGCGTCCCTGCTGCGGTACGTGCCCGACAACGACCAGGGCCTGCTCGGGATCGCGCCCAACCGGTACCTGCTCGTGCGCACGTTCGCGCCCGCCGCCGCCACCGCGCTCGGCTTCCTGCTCGTGTTCGGTGTCCTGGGCGGCTGGCTCCTCGCCGGGCGGATGCTCGGCCCGCTCACCCGGATCGCCGACGCCGCCCGGCTGGCCGCGCACGGCTCGCTGTCCCACCGCATCCGCCTGACCGGCCCCTCCGACGAGTTCCGCGAGCTCGCCGACGTCTTCGACACCATGCTCGAACGGCTCGAATCCCAGGTCGGCGAGCAGCAGCGGTTCGCCGCGAACGCCTCCCACGAGCTGCGCACGCCGCTGGCCATTTCGCAGGCCATCCTCGACGTCGCCGGCCAGGACCCGGACTATCCCCGGGAGGAGCTCGTCGACCGGCTCCGCACGGTGAACACCCGGGCGATCGACCTCACCGAGGCCCTCCTGCTGCTCAGCCGCAGCGACCGGCGGCACTTCACCCGCGAGGCCGTCGACCTCTCCCTCGTCGCCGAAGAAGCCGCGGAAACGCTGTTGCCGCTGGCCGAACAGCGGCGGATCGAGCTGGACGTCACCGGGGAGCCGGTCCACGCGACCGGGTCCGCCGCGCTGCTCCTGCGCATGGCGGTGAACCTCGTCCAGAACGCGATCGTCCACAACCTGCCGGACGGCACGGTCACCGTCCACACCGAACGCCGGCGCTACGCGAGCGTGCTGCTGGTCGAGAACACCGGGCGGCCGCTGCCGCCCGAGCTGGTCCCGACGCTGACCGAGCCCTTCCAGCGCGGGACCGCGCGCACGCGCACCGACGAGCACGACGGCGTCGGCCTCGGGCTGGCGATCGTGCACAGCATCGTCCGGGCCCACGACGGGATGCTGGAGCTGGCACCGCGTCCGGACGGCGGCCTCCTCGTCACGGTCCGGCTCCCCGCCCGCCGGGGCAAAAATTGTTCGGGATCGATTCAGTGAAATTCTGCTAGCCTCGCCTCGTCTCGCGGCTCACCGTGGCGCCGCTCCCGCTCGACGAACTCACGAGGAGTGCGATGACTGCCATCGTCGGTGTCAAGGGCCGTGAAGTGCTGGACAGCCGGGGCAACCCGACCGTCGAGGTCGACGTCGAACTGGCGGACGGTTCGCGGGGCCGGGCCGCGGTGCCCTCCGGTGCTTCCACCGGGACCCGGGAAGCGGTCGAGCTGCGGGACGGGGACAAGACGCGGTTCCACGGCAAGGGCGTGCGCAAGGCCGTCGACGCCGTCAACACCGAGATCGCCGAGGCGATCGTGGGCCTGGACGCCGAGGCGCAGGCGACGGTCGACCGCGCGCTGGTCGAGCTGGACGGCACCGCGAACAAGGCCCGGCTCGGCGCGAACGCCACCCTGGGCGTGTCGCTCGCCGTGGTCAAGGCGGCCGCGGCCGCCAACGGGCTGCCGCTGTACCGGTACGCCGGCGGCGTGTTCGCGCACCTGCTGCCGATGCCGATGATGAACATCATCAACGGCGGCGCGCACGCGGACAACCCGATCGACTTCCAGGAGTTCATGATCGGCCCGGTCGGCGCGACGACGTTCGCCGAAGCGGTGCGGATGGGCTCCGAGGTGTTCCACACACTGCGCAAGTCGCTGCACGACGCCGGGCACAGCACCAACGTCGGCGACGAGGGCGGCTTCGCGCCCAACCTGAGCTCGGCCGACGAAGCGCTGGAGTTCGTGCTGCGGGCCATCGAGCAGTCCGGCTACACGCCCGGTGAGGACATCGCCCTGCTGCTCGACCCGGCGGCGTCGGAGTTCTACACCGGCGAGGTGTACGACTACACCGGCGAAGGCCGCAAGCGCAGCGTCGAAGAGCACGTCGCCTACCTCGCCGAGCTCACCGCCCGCTACCCGATCGTGTCCATTGAGGACGGTCTGGCCCAGGACGACTACGCCGGCTGGAAGCAGCTGACCGACACGATCGGCGACCGCGTCCAGCTCGTCGGCGACGACGTCTTCTGCACCAACGTGAACCTGCTGAACGACGGCATCGAGCGCGGCATCGGGAACTCGATCCTGGTGAAGGTCAATCAGATCGGCACCCTGACCGAAACCCTGACCACGGTCGAGACGGCACACAAGGCGGGCTACTCGGTGGTGATGTCCCACCGCTCCGGCGAAACGGAGGACACGACGATCGCCGACCTCGCGGTGGCCACGAACTGCGGCCAGATCAAGACCGGCTCGCTGTCGAGGGCGGACCGCACGGCCAAGTACAACCAGCTCATCCGCATCGAGGAGGAGCTCGGCGCCGAGGCCCGCTACGCCGGGGCGACCACGATCAGCGGCCGGCGCTGAGACCGCGGCCGGTCGTGAGTGGTAAGGCGGGTTAGAACCCGCCTTACCAC